>CAZOXI010000001.1:0-45106 GCA_964583445.1 uncultured Bacteroidaceae bacterium
GGCCATTCACCTCGGGGGACCAGCCGCGCTTTTCTGGATGCTCATTACGGCTGTTTTTGGCATGTGTACCAAGTTCGTCGAGGTGACCATCTCGCACAAATACAGGGACATCCTTCCTGATGGCACCATCTCAGGCGGTCCAATGTATTACATGAAAAAGCGTCTGAATATCAAGACCAAATCAGGGAAGATCATCCGAACCGGGGCAATCCTGGGTGCTTTTTTTGCTTTTGCCACCATCCTTTCTTCATTCGGGACAGGTAGCCTGCCACAGATCAATAGTATTGCAGATGCCCTGTTCAAATCATTCGGACTGAAGCATATCATCACCGGTGCTGTGCTTGCGGTACTGCTGGGAATGGTGATTATCGGAGGGATCAAGCGGATTGCAAAAGTAACCTCCACTCTGGTACCCGCCATGGCACTCATTTACCTGGTCGGCGCCATCCTGGTGATCGCCACCAATTACCAGAACATTGGTCCCTCTTTTATATCCATTTTTGCAGATGCTTTCACCGGTACTGCTGCCGTCGGAGGATTCCTGGGTGCTTCCTTTGCATTTACCTTTAATAAAGGTGTGAACAGGGGATTGTTTTCCAATGAAGCAGGCCAGGGTTCCGCGCCGATTGCACACTCTGCAGCGAAAGCCCAGGAGCCGGTGTCTGAGGGCATGGTTGCCATTCTTGAACCTTTCATTGATACCATCCTGATCTGTACCATCACGGGACTGGTACTGCTTTCTTCCGGGGTATGGAATGAGAAGATCGATAATACATTTGAACAGGCCGACCTGGAGATACTTGAGGGCACCTATACCGATGAAGATGTTTCCAATGTGCAGCTGTTGAGCCGTTATTTCAGCAATGATACTACCCTGAAGAAGTATAACGGCACGCTCCAGGTAACAGATGGTGTGATCCGTACCACCGGGATCACTGTGCTGCATGCTGAATCTTTTGCAGAGGAGGTGAGCATCTACAGTGACGGACAACCCTACACCGGGGTGGTTCCCATTCAACAGGGACGTATGGACCTGGGCAGCGAAGTCCTGTCGGGGAAAAACATTTCTATGCAGGGAAAATCACTGATACACAGTGCGGCGTTGACTACGGAAGCATTCAAGCGAAGTATCCTGGGTGATTACGGACAATATATCGTTGCCATCGGGCTGCTGCTGTTCGCATTTTCCACGGCCATCTCATGGTCTTATTACGGCGGACGTGCGGTTACCTACCTTTTCGGAACGCGCTTTGTGATCGTCTACAGGATGATTTACGTGGTGGCGTTTTTCCTCGCCTCGTTTACAGACACGACCATCGTCTGGAATCTGTCCTATATCACCATCGCGCTGATGACAATCCCGAACCTGCTGGGCATCCTGATCCTCCGGAAAGACATAAAATCCACCATCAAACAGTACTGGAACGATTTCAGGAAGGACTGGCCGAACGAACGGGTGCCCAGGGGAAGTTAATGGTTGTCCTGCTAAAGCTGCTGACATGCCTGTGCGATCCTGGCGATAGCTGTGGGATAGCGCTGATTACTTCCGTTGCAGCAGCAGCACGTTTTCGATATGATGCGTATGCGGGAACATGTCTACGGCCTGGCTCCGTGGGTACCTGTATTTTTCTGACATCAGCTGTACATCCCTGGCCTGTGTAGCCGGGTTACAGCTCACGTAGACGATCTTTTCCGGGGCCAACTCCAGCAGGGCCTCCACGACCTGTTGGTGCATGCCGGCACGCGGCGGATCGGTGATGACCACCTCGGGTCGTCCGTGTTCAGCGATGAAGTCAGCATTGAAGAGGTCTTTCATGTCACCGGCGTGAAAGGAGGTGTTGGTGATACCATTCAGCGCTGAATTTACCTTCGCATCTTCAATGGCCTCAGGGACGGATTCGATGCCCACCACCTTGCCTGCACCGGCAGCGATGAAATTTGCGATGGTCCCGGTCCCGGTATACAGGTCATAAACCACTTCGTCACCCCTGAGCGCGGCAAATTCCCTTGCTTTCCTGTACAATTCCAATGCCTGGACAGTATTGGTCTGAAAAAAAGATTTGGGACCAATCTTGAATTTCAGTCCGTCGAGCATTTCGATGATATGGTCACGTCCCCTGAATACTTTGATTTCCTGGTCATAGAGGGTCTCGTTCTTTTTGGGGTTGACAACATACATCAGGCTGGTGATCCCTTCCACTTTGCTACTGAGATCTTCCAGCATTTCGTAGATCACCGGTTCATCGTACTGGACGGAAAGCACCACCATCACTTCACCGGTCGTGGCGGTCCTGATGATCACATTGCGCATAAGTCCCTCGTTGGTTTTATGGTCATAGAAACTCAGTTCATGCTTCAGCGCAAATTCCCTGAGCGTATTCCTGACCAGGTTACTGGGGTCTTCCTGGAGATAGCACTTTTGCACATCCACAACGCGGTCGAAACGACCGGGCACATGGAATCCCACACCGTTGCGGTTTTCGAACACCCGGTCACCCGCAGCTTCTTCATCCGACAGCCAGCGGTGATTGGAGAAGGTGTATTCCAGTTTGTTGCGGTAGAAGCGGGTCTTTTCCGCACCCAGGATCGGATCGACCCTGTCAATTTCGATTTTCCCGATACGCTGCAACGCATCCAGCACCTGCTTTTCCTTGTATTTGAGTTGCTCGCTGTAGGGCAGGTGTTGCCATTTACACCCTCCACAGGTCCCGAAATGGGAGCAAAAGGGATCGGTGCGTTTTTCAGAATAACTGATATAGCGCGTGACCCTTGCTTCGCGGTATTTCTTTCGTTTGCGGGTTACCTGCAGATCCACCACGTCGCCCGGTATGGCACCCGGAACGAATACCACCATGTCGTCGATCCTGGCGATTGATTTACCTTCCGCTGCGATGTCTTCTATGATTACGCCCTCATAGACCGGTAATTTTCTTCTCCCCATTGCGTACTGTTTTTGATCCTGCAAAGATAGTCAGTGGATCGGGAAATGCACATTCTTTCCATTCAATAACAGGGGACGAACACTATTCAGTAACAGGAGCAAACGCTATTCAATAACGGAGCAAACGCTATTCATTAACGGGGCAAGCGTTATTCAATAACAGGAGCGAGGATTTGCTCGGTTTCTGCAGCGGCGTCCGACATGGTGTTGCGGATAATTTTGTTCATAGGTTTGGACATCAGTCCGGAGTTCATGCGCGACACATATACATCACCGCTCGATTTTTCATATACAGCGATCCGGCAGGGCATCAGCGAGGAGACGATTCTCTCATCGTCCTGGTTAAGGATCTTATATGCATGGTCGGGATGACAGATCTCGTAGACCTTTACCTGGCGTACATCTTTTCCGAATTTGTGCATGGTGGCCTGCAGGTCATTTACATGGGGGATCTTCCATCCCATGGTTTCAACCGATTTTTCAATTTCAGCGAGTGTTGTTTCAAAATCATGTTTACTTTTGTTCTCTTTAAGCATCAGGGAAGGAGCGCTCAGGAAAATTACGAGCAGTGCAATAATGGCGCCTGCTATGATTCCGATAATGATTCCGGTTGTCATGTTTTTCATTGTTAAGGTGTGATTTAATAATTTTATAATAAGTACAAAGATCTATCAATTTTGTTCAGGAATGCTGCTTGTATATGGTAAGAATAGGAAGGCAAATACCACATTTTGAGCACGTTGATCTCTCTTCGGTTGAGGCTGCTTTTTCCAAAGACAGGGTGTACAGGTACAGCCTGTCGATGCGTTTCAGCGATACATTAATGGACACGGGCAGGGCCAAGACAGTTGCCGTGATCATGAAAAATCCGAGTGCTGCAGATGCGTTCCGGGCAGATGCCACGATCAGGAAGGTGGAGACTTTTGTATACCATCGTTTCCCGGATGTACGCTGGCTGCATATACTGAACATCTTTGCATTCCGCGCCACGGAGCCGGGCGACCTGCACCGGGCCTACGCAGAGGGGGGAGCCATGCAGGTGATCGGAGCCGATAATGACCATGTGATCGGAAAGGTGGCAGGTGCATCTGACTATGTGATCCTGGCCTGGGGAAACAACAGCGGGATCGATACGGTGTTGTATGAAGAGCGGGTCATCCGTATTAAGCATCTTTTGTCAGAGGTTCCCGCAGGGAAAATTTATTGTATAACAGGGAAGCAGAAAACAAAACACCCCCTGCATGGTCTAATGTGGGGATATGCGTATGAAATCTGTCCCGCGATTGAATATATGCAATTACAATGATATCAGTTGATAACGTAACCATACGATTCGGAGGATTTACTCTTTTTGACAGCATCTCATTTCAGCTCAACAAAAATGACCGCGTGGGGCTGGTGGGCCGCAATGGTGCCGGGAAGACCACCTTGCTGAACCTGATTGAAGGGCGGCAGCAGCCTGACGAGGGCAGCGTGGTGCGTTCCGGTGACACAGACATTGGTTACCTGCCCCAGCAGATGAAGCATTCAAGTTCCAGGACCCTGTATAATGAAACATTGCAGGCATTCGGGCATATCCTGGAGATGGAAGCCAGGATCGCCGCCCTGAACAAGGAGATGGAGGAGCGGAGGGATTATGAATCCGAGGGGTACATGAAATTGATCGAGCAGCTTGGGACACTGACAGAGCGCTTCGAGCTTGAAGGTGGCAGTGCCATCCATGCAGATGTGGAGCAGACCCTGGTCGGCCTGGGATTCAGCCCGGCGGACATGGACCGTTCCGTGACCGAATTCTCCGGGGGATGGAGGATGCGGATCGAGCTGGCAAAGATCCTGTTAAGGAAACCGGATTATATCCTGCTGGATGAGCCCACCAATCACCTGGATATTGATTCCATCCAGTGGCTGGAAACTTACCTGTCCAATTTCGATGGCGGGGTGCTGCTTATTTCCCACGACAGAATTTTTCTCGATCGTGTTACCAACCGGACCCTGGACCTTTCGTTGGGAAACATTTATGATTACAAAGTCGGTTATTCTGAATATGAAAAGCTGAAACGGGAACGAATCGAAGTCCAGTCAGCCTCCTACCAGAACCAGCAAAAAATGATCAGGGATACGGAAAAGTTCATTGAGCGTTTCCGTTACAAAGCCACCAAGGCTGTGCAGGTGCAATCGCGTGTCAAACAGCTGGAAAAACTTGACAGGATCGAGGTGGAGCAGGAGGATACATTACAAATGAATCTCCGCTTTCCCGTTGCGAAGCGATCCGGGAAAATAGTGGTTGAAGCAGAGAAATTATCGAAATCATATGGTGACAACGAGGTGCTGAAGGATGTGGACCTTGTGATCCAGCGGGGAGAGAAGGTGGCGTTTGTGGGCCGTAACGGGGAGGGAAAGACCACCCTTTCGCGTATCATTGTCGGTGAACTGGAGTACAGCGGGGGATTCCGGTTGGGGCATAACGTGGAACTCGGCTATTTTGCGCAGAACCAGGATGAGCTCATGGATGAGAACAAGACCGTGTTTGAAACGGTGGATGCAGTGGCGGTGGGCGATATCCGGACAAAGATGCGGGATATTCTCGGGGCTTTCCTGTTCCGGGGTGAGGACGTCGATAAAAAGGTGAAAGTGTTGTCAGGAGGCGAGCGTTCGCGGCTGGCCATGGCGATGATGATCCTGCAGCCGTTCAACTTGCTGATTTTGGATGAGCCCACCAATCACCTGGATATGAATTCCAAGGATATCCTGAAAAATGCATTGCTGCAGTATGACGGGACACTGATCGTGGTCTCGCACGACCGGGAATTCCTCGATGGACTCGTTGACAAGGTGTATGAATTCCGGAACAAGGGGATCAAGGAATATATCGGGGGAATCTTTGCGTTCCTCGAAAAGCGGAAGATCCGTTCCATCCGCGAGATCGAACGGCGCACCGGTACGAAGAAGTCCGTTCCGGAAAACCGTTCCGGGTCAAAGCAGGACTATGAGGCGAAGAAAGCATTTGAGCGTAAGCTGCGGAAGTATGAGCGTTCCGTAAAGGAGGTGGAGGACGCCATAGCGGCGATGGAAAAAGAGCTCAGCGAGATGGACAGAATAATGGCAGATCCGGACAATATTGAAGACCAATCGCTGTTTGTTTCTTACAGGGAGAAGCGTCAGAAGCTGGACCGGTTAATGGAACAATGGGAAAAGGCATCCGCCGATCTTGAAAATTTGAGCAGCAGATGAGCAGAAAACAGACGAAATTGCGTATTTTGTAAGATTACTGGAGATTCTGAATGAGAAATATACATTACATCATATTGTCCTTGTTCCTGGTTGCAGGATGCACTGTCACACGGAATGTGAACGTTCCCGTTTCGCAGTTCTCTTCGATGTACAATCCCAGTGAGTTCTCCTTGAGTGCAGACTACCGGTTGTACCACATCAATGATGATATGACCTCCATGTACATCCGGTTGTTCCCGCGTGAGTTGCTGTTCAACCAGGCCAATGAGGCTGCTGAATACCGTGCACTGGTTGGGATCACCTATATTATATATGAGCTGGGGGAGGGACGGGAGATTGTTGCGAAGAGCGATTCCACTACTTTCCAGATCAAACTAGGCAGGCAACATGAGCAGAATACCGCATATTTTACTACCCGCGTCCTGAATATAAGAAGTGGCAAACAGTACATGATCAGGATCGAATCGAAGGACATGAACAGGGGCTCTGTGGGCCTGGAACATATTTATATTGACAAGCGTAACAGTTTCTCTGCGCAAAATTTCAGTGTTGTTTCGGCGCAGACAGGGTACCCCCGTTTCCTGGATTATATCTCACCCAACGAGGTGTTTAAGCTTGATTACCGTGTAGAAGGATATGATACCATTTTTGTAGATTTTATTAAGTTCAGGAATCCTTATCCGAGGCCTCCCATCACGATGAATGCACCCTCTTTTTTCGAGGCAGCGCCGGATACCACCTTTGCCCTGGCATGGGCTGACAGTACGATTTTCACTTTGCCGGAGAAAGGAATGTATCATTTCCGGGTGGATACGACCCGGTCCGAGGGGATCACCCTCCACCGTTTCGGACCGGATTTTCCGCAGGTCCAGTCTGAAGAAGCACTGATGGAGGCGTTGTTCTACGTCGCGACACTTACCGAGTATAACAATATGCGGCGGGAGGAAAATAAGAAACTCGCAGTGGATAATTTCTGGCTGGCGCGGGCCTCATCGATGGAGCGCTCGCGGGAATTGATCCGGGTGTATTACAACCGTGTGGTTTATTCAAATCTCTATTTTACTACCAATCGGGAGGGATGGAAGACCGACCGGGGAATGATCTTTATTTTATTCGGTCCGCCGGATCGCATTCGCTCGGGGGGCTCAGAGGAGCGGTGGTACTATATTTCAAACCGGCAGGGGAAAATTATTGAATTCATCTTCGACCGTGTGCCCGGACAGTATTCAAATCATGACCTGGTCTGGCGAAAAAACGGTCAGTCGATGGGTTACGTCTCTTCTGCGGTCAGTGCATGGCGATCCGGTAAAGTTTACTCATTAAGCAGGTAATGCAAAAGGAAAAGGATAAGATCGTATATGGTATTCATGCCGTTACAGAAGCGCTGGATGCCGGCCGGGAACTTGAGAAAGTATTGATCAAGCGTGAACGGGGAACCAGTGATACATTTGGAGCACTGCGGGGGCGCCTGATTAAAGAAAAGATTCCTTTTCAGCATGTCCCGGCGGAAAAACTCAATGCCATCACCCGGAAGAATCACCAGGGGGTGATCGCATATGTATCAGAAATTTCCTATAGCGAGATCGAGTTCATTTTACCCGAGCTCTTTGAAAAGGGAAAGACGCCGCTGCTCCTGGTACTTGACCAGGTTTCGGATGTACGTAATTTTGGTGCCATTGCGCGAACGGCTGAATGTGCAGGTGTGGATGCGATCGTGGTTCCGAACAAAGGGAGTGCGCGGATCACCGCTGAAGCTGTTAAGACCTCTGCCGGAGCGCTCCACAGCATTCCTGTGTGTCGTCATCCCGACCTCAGGCTGTTACTTGACTATCTTAGGAGCAGTGGCTTACAGGTTTTTGCGGCTTCAGAAAAAGCTGAAACTGCGATCTACCAGGCGGACCTGACCGTTCCGGTTGCGATCCTGATGGGATCAGAGGACCAGGGGGTTTCGCCGGCCCTGATGGAGTTTGTCGACCAATCAGTGTCCATCCCGCAATACGGAACGATCGGATCTCTGAACGTTTCGGTGGCAGCAGGGGTGGTGATCTATGAGGCTTTGCGTCAGCGCATCCAGGCGGCTACTCCAGCGGGATCTGCCGGTTGATGCTCTCTTCGAGCGAGATAAATGTTTCGGTGCGCGAGACCCCGGAGATGGGCTGCACCTTATCCACCAGCACATGTTTCAGGTCTTCATTGTTCCTGGTATATACTTTAATGAAAATGGAATACCCTCCCGTAATGTAATGACATTGGGTGATCTCGGGAATCTCCCTGAGCTGCTCCACAACTTCGGGGTATAATCCCGCGTTATCGAGAAAAATTCCGACATACGCACAAGTTTGAAAACCGACCTTCTTCGGATCCAGTGTGAATTCAGAACCTGATACGATTCCGAGTTTCATCAGTCGCTGTATGCGCTGGTGGATTGCAGCGCCGGAAACATTGCATTCCCTTGCGACCTCAAGGTAGGGGATCCGTGCATTTTTTGTGATAAGGGCCAGTATCTTCTTATCAAGGGTGTCGATGTGTGCTGATTCTTCCATTGTTTTGGTATACTATATCCCCGGATGCTTAAAAACAGGTTTAAACTTTGAATTAATTATTTGTGTCTGTTTTTCTGTTATCCGGGCGAATGAATTATTATTTAACAGGGTTTTATCTAAAATTCTATGAAAGTTTAAATTTAACCAAGCTGGTTAAATTATCAATAAGAGAAGGTATGTTATAAAATATTTAACTCCTTCCGGACTGGCAGGTGACTTCGTATCGTTTTAGTTCTGCTGTGCCAGTGCCCGCCAGTCGGCGCCGGTAGGATTCTGAAACACGCGGAGTTCAAATTCCGGTATCACTGCGAGGATGTGGTCGAAGATATCGGCCTGTATGGCTTCGTAGTTGGCCCAGGCCTGGTCATTGCTGAACACATAGATTTCAATGGGGATCCCGCGTTCTGTGGGTTGCAGGTGCCTGACCAGGAAGGTCATGTCCTGGTGAATCTTCGGATGGTTGTGCAGGTACAACTCCAGGTATTTTCTGAATGTACCCAGGTTGGTAAGTCTTCGTCCATTGATCAGGTCTGAAGTATCTATCCCCACTTTTTGGTTGAAGGCTTCGATCTCTTTTTCCTTTTCTTCGATATAGTTTTTCAGGATGCGGATCTCCTTAAATTTTTTCAATTCACTGCTGTCCAGGAATCGCACACTTTGCATGTCCAGGTTCACGCTTCTTTTGATCCGTCTTCCGCCCGAATCCTCCATCCCTTTCCAGTTGTTGAAGGAGTCCTGCACCAGGGCGTAGGTCGGGATTGTTGCGATGGTCTTGTCCCAGTTCTGCACCTTCACGGTGTTGAGCCCGATATCGATCACATCTCCATCGGCGTTGTATTTGGGCATGGAGATCCAGTCGCCGACATTCACCATTTTATTTCCGGCCAGTTGTATACTGGCAACCAATCCGAGGATGGTATCCCTGAAGACCAGCATCAGCACGGCGGCAAATGCACCAAGCCCGGTAAGCAGTCCGTTGATGGATTGTTCGGTGAGAATCGAGATGATGATGAGTCCTGCTATGATAAACACCAGGATCTTCACAAGTTGCACATATCCCTTGATATTCCGTCCTTTCGAAACCGGCAGTTGCTGGTAGATCTCGTGGAAGGCACCGATAACGGAATCCAGGACCAGTGCACTGATCATTACGATGTAGAGTTTGGTAATGATCCTGATGAAATCTACCAGTCCGGGTGCATCGATAAGAAAGATCACGGTAGCATTGACCACCAGTGCGGGGGCAATGTGGGCAATACGTTTGAAGACTTTTTTCTTCATTAGTATATCGTCGTACTGGTTTTTGGAGCGTTTAACCAGTTTTCCGACCACCCTGACCAGGACTATTTTGGTGATCCGGTCTGCGAGGAAGGCCAGCAATACGATAGCGACAAACACCGTGATGTTTTCTATGATCTGGACACCGTTTCCGGGAAGTCCAATATTTTCGAGGATTGACTGGTATTTATCAAGCAGGTTTTCAATCATTTTCCGGGTCTTTAATAATATTTTTCAAAATTAGAATTATTTGGAATTCTGTTGATCAAATTAATTACTTTTCGCTGAAATACTTCAAGCTAACTGAGAATAATTATATTTGTTTGTTTGTAAACCCAGATCAAGCGTACGGTAATAAGATTACATGAAGAGCTTTTCAGATGAAGATATCATACTTGGCCTTAGAAAGCGGGACAACCAGGTGATCCAGTTCATCTACAAAAATGATTTCGGTAAGATAAGTGCGTTGATCACCAACAACAACGGATCTGATGATGATTCAGAGGATGTCTTCCAGGAGGCGTTGATCATTATTTTCAAGCGATTACGTGAAGAGCCCGATTTTGAACTCACCAGTACCTTCAGTACCTATTTATATTCGGTTGCCCGCTTGATCTGGCTGAAGAAGCTGCGTGATACGAAGAAGATGGAGGTCACCGAGCTGAAGCGGGAGATGGAGGATTACATTGAATTCGAAGAGCCTCCTCCTGTCGCAGACAAGGACTTGCGCCTGGCGGTATACCAGCGTAACCTGAAGCTGATCCCCGAAGATTGTCAGAAAATCCTCACCTTAACGGCCAGGGATGTTGCCGCAAAGGATATTGCGGAGAAGCTGGGTTTCAGGAGTGATTCGTATGTGCGCAAGAGAAGACATTTCTGCAAAGAGTTTCTCGTGAACAGAATCAAGGAAGACAAGGAGTACCAGGCGTTGATTGAAGATTGAGTCGGATGTTCTCCCGGGGTTACTTATTTTTCTGCGGGTTACTTTCTTTTTACCAGGGCTTTCCTGATTTGTTTCCTGTAGATCACTCCTAAAACAATAATTGTAAATAACACCAGGATCAGCACCAGGTAGGATGATGCTGAGGTGGTATAGAGGGGTGTGTTATCGCCCACCATCAGGAATGCAGACCAGAAGTAGGGATTTGCTTTCAGGTTGTCCGACGAATTGATATAATCGATCTTCGCCTGTCGCAGTGCTTTTTTCTTGCTTGATCCCTTCTTCAGGTTTTCATAGAAGTTGCTCATCAGTTCTGCACTGGAGAGGTCTGAAACCTGCCAGAGGGTCATAACGATACTTGGACACCCGGCATAGATAAATCCGCGTGCCATGCTCATCATTCCTTCCCCTTTTTGCATTTTTCCAAAGCCGCTGCTGCACGAGCTGAGCACCACCATGTCGGCATTCAGTGGCAGGTTGTATATTTCATACGTAAACAGGTCATGGTCCTGCGTCGTGTCGCTGAAGTTCCTGGTGAAAGCCAGTTTGGAGTACATCGGATTTTCGTCATCCATGATCGTATGCATCGCCAGGTGCAGCACCGAGTAATCAGATGCCAGTGCCTTGAAATTTGCTTCTGATGCTGCAGAATCGAGGTAGATATCTGCCGTCACTGTGTTAGAGATGTTCTTCACCTCTTCTTCTGCACCCGGCAGTGGCATCAGGAAATCGCGTTCTGACTGTCGGTTCCAGATGGATTGCAGCTCTTCATCCAGCAGGTTCTGATATTCGGGAGCGAATGCAAGCACTTTGTTATTGGGGGATTTGGTCCGGATCCGCTCGCTGAACAGCAGGGTAGAGGAGTAGGAGTACCCCACTGAAAGGTCGTATATGAGATAGGGCAGGTTCCTGTAATTGGGGCGGGTATCGTCGAAATCGCTGCTTGTCAGAAATGATTCAAAGGGCAGGTACATGATTGCGCCGTCGGGCACAAAGGTGATCTCCCGGCTATCCGTCACCTCCAGCACCGGTGCCACCAGGATATCGTAGAAGTATTTGGCCAGTGCCGTGTAGTTTTGAAAGGTTTGGTGCACATCATTGCTGAAATCCTGGTTCTGCAGCAGCGAGAAGTAGTCGAAGCACAGTTGAGGAAAAAGTGAATCTACAGGCTCCGTAAGGACTTCGATGTTCTCTTTATCGATCACAAATGTCGTAAGAATGGAATCTGACAGGACGTACTCGACGAGGCATTCTTTGTGATTTAAATGATCCTGTATCTGTTTCGGTGCAATAAAGTCTTGGCTATATTTTAAATTAAAATAGTTTGGAAAATTATTTTCAAGAGAATCTAATAACAAATTGTATCTATTCTTTATTTTTAAATAGGATTGATTAAAACTTGCAATAATTTTTTCGTTTGGATTTTCTTCGGCTCTTTCTTTATAAATTAATTCAGATAGGTGATTTAATTCCTTTTTTAATGAGTCTTCAAGAGTTTTTAAATTATTGGGTAGATCAGAAAATTTTATTGCCTCACCACTTTTAATTTCAGAATATAATGAAAAAGCTTTCATGTTTTCTGCATACAAAAAGGCTTTGAATAAATATTTTACATCCTCAGTTGTTTTATATAATCTAACAGCTACATCAATAGCTTCGTGAATTATCGATATACTGGTACTAGATTCAATAAATATACTTTCTTCATTGCGCATATGAAGTCTAAAGACCATTAAATACTCAATGCTTTTTGAAAAATTGTTTAGGGATTCAATTAAATCATCTAGATTGTTGTTTTGTGCATATAATTTTAGAGAAGCGTTACCGTAAAGTCTATGATAGTCGATAATTGTTCTATTAAAAGATTGTTCATTTAAAATGTTTTGGGCAGGATCTGAATTTTCAATGTTAAACTCCAAATTACTAAATCCATCAGATAACCAATCTATACAGCTTATATAGTCATTCTTCAAATAGTGTATTTGTCCAATTAAAAGGTAAGTCTGATATAGTTTTTCAAAATGAGTAGTTTTGCCGCTTTCCTTGTATTTAATATTCTCTAATAAATAAGCAAGAGCTCTGTTAAGATCTCCTAATTTTGTATAAATAGAGGCTGCTCTAAAATTATAAATCAACAAATACTTATACTTACTTTTGAGATTTTTATCATAGATTTCCTTTGCTAATCTAGTTTGGTCTAAAGCTTTCAAGTAATAATATTCATCTTCTGAATAATCACCTTTATTTTGATAAGCTTCAGCTAAAAACATATGCTTATTGAACAGAAGGTCATTAACTAGTTCTCTTTGTTCTTGATTAAGATTATTATCCTTTATATCTAGACTGCTCAAGATATCAATTGCTTCATCATTTCTGTTTTGCTCAACTAAAATATTTCCTATATTGACATAAACCTGCGCGTATTGATATTTATCTGTAGTCTGTTTATTTTCAAAAAATTCTAAACAATATCTATAGTAAAGTTCTGCTTCTTTATAGTCTGAGTAATTAAAATAGATGTTTGCCTTTGTATTATAGATATAACCCAAATAAGGAGAGTTCGGATTGTTTAAGATAAAATATTTCTCAGCTAAATTTAGATGATGTAAAGCCTTTTTGTAGTTATTTTTGTTTCTATATACGACTCCTAAATTAGCATTTGTTATTACTGTATTTTCATCATTAACACCATAATAAGCTTTTTGATACTGTAATATCTTATTATAGTAGTACTCGGCACTATCATATTGTCCAGCATTATAGAATTTAAAAGCTAGTGTATCATAACTCTTAATCGTTCTGCTTCTAAAGATTGAATCCTGATTCTGTGCATTAGAGTTAATACAGAGAAATGATGTCAGTACTAATATAGATAATACTTTTTCCATCTATAAAATATTCAAGCTGGTATAAACATTGCAGCAAGGTAATAGAAAATTGTTATTTTTTCAAAAAATTAAATACCACATAGTCAATGAGTTATAAAATTAATTTCACTTTTTTTTATTTTTTTGGGTAACGTTTTCTGGTGATTTGGAATAAAGGGTTGAACGATCAACAAAACAAGTATTAACCCTAATTGAAAAAACGTCATGAAAACTTCAAAAACAAACATCGAGAATTTTGCAATTGATGCAATGACCCAGGAAGAAATGAATTTTTTAACAGGTGGTGGAGAACCTATTGATATGATTATTCCTCCCAGGTAGTAAAAAATTCCAGAAGCTGTTTATAAATTGATTCAGCAAATTGAGATAATACTTCGATATTACTCAACGGAAACTATCCAGTCACGGAAACGTCCGGGCTGTAGCAAACAAGGAAACAAGTACCGGTGGCATACGGTGTGTGCGGAGCCGGATGACATACACTCAGTCATGAGATGAAGCAGACCGCTGCTATTCAAAGGTGGAGTCGAACGAGCCGGACCAGGAAACGAACTGGTAAGGTAGCATTTCGGAACACCCGGGGATACACGGAACTTGCGGAAGATGATCCAGATCATGAAGCTGGGAAGGAACGCGACCAGGCATTGAAGCGTGCCGGAAGTGCGAAGCTCAGGAGGAGCATGTGGACAGGAAAATCAGGATGACCAACAAATGGAACCTGTATACCCCCCTGGCACACAACCCTCTGAAAGTGCCGCGAATAAATGCACGCAGGGATCCATACAATGGAGCCAGAGATGCCCGATAGCGCAAAGCTAAGAAAGAGCAGCGAACGGGAGCAGTCCGGGGAATCAGAAAATGAAACTGACGGATGCCCGAAGATCGCAACGCTCAGTCAACGCTGAGAATCTGGCAGAAAAGAGACGGAACATAAGCTCAGACTTCTGAATACCATACCGTTACCGGGAGAGATCCAGGTAAACCGATGTAGGATGAACAGCGAGCTGATCATTGACAACCTATTATGAGAGAATATTTATGAAAAACCGATACATATAGTTATGAAACGAGACAGGCACATTATCCAGAAGTACCTCGATCATGACCTATCAGACAAGGACATGAAGAGGTTCGAAGCGGATCTTGAAAGCAGTCCCGAGCTTCAGGCAGACCTGGGATTACACCAGGAGATTGATGAAGCACTGGCCGATACAGAAGTATTGAGCTTTAGGGATCAGCTGACGGATCTGCGGAAAGAGACCAAGAAGGACGGAAAGAATGCGAAAGCACCGATCCGTTTCAACAAGCCCTGGCATTATGCTGCATCAGCAGCCATTGCCCTGATCCTGGCCATCGGCCTTGCTTCAGTACTTGACAGACCACTGAGCAATAAGGATTTGCTTAAAAAGTATTACAAACCTTACGAGGTGGCACTGATGAACAGGTCGCTCAACGAAAATTTGACGACAGCGGAAAACATGATGGCAGAGACCTACCTCACTAAGGCCAGCCTTTTCTACCAGGAAGGGGATTTCAAAAATGCCATCGAGCACTTTGAGCTGTTCCTCGAGAACCAGCCGAACGATGCCGGCGCACAACTTTACCTCGGTATCTCTTTTTACGAAGAGGACAGGTATCACGATGCAGAAGCATCACTGACCAAAGTGGTCGATCACCAGGACAACCTATATGTCGATAAGGCAGAATGGTACCTGGGACTCTGTTACCTGGCACTGAACGAGAATGACCTCGCACGCAGAAAGTTTGCAGGACTCGCATCAGGGAACAGTGACAAGGCTGAAGAAGCGAAGCAGTTATTGCGCAAGATCAAGGTGCGTGATTAACCAAAGACTTCAAAAAAAACAGAACTGTGTACTGTACTGTATTGAAGGAAAGAGGCTGTAATGGACGAAAACCCAACATACGAGGAGTTGATGGCTGCAAACCGTAAGCTTAGGGATAAGGTGGATTGGCTGGAAGGCGTCTACCACACTCACCGCGATGCCGGGCTGCAGGTCAGATCAAGGTTCCTGTCCAATATCACACACGAGATCAGGACACCCATGAACGCGATCCTCGGGTTTTCAGACCTGCTGACAAACAGTTCTCTTACAGACAGCGAGCGGGAGGAATATATTGAGTACATCTCCCACAACAGTAAAACGCTCTTAAAAATAATGGATAACATCATCGACCTGACACTCCTCGAGACTGATAATCTCGAAATGAAAAAGGAGGAGGTCTTCGCCGAAGACCTGTTCAGGGAGATCTACGAGTTCTATAACTCGTAGGTCGTCAGGGGGATGAGTTACAGGGTGGCGCTTCTGATGACGACACCCACCAGGTACAGACGGATCACAGTCGACGCTGATGGCTACAGGCTGCACAGGATCCTCGACAACCTGGTCAACAACGCGATCTCCCAACAGTCAAAGGGGGTGGTCGAAATGAAGATGGATATCAAGGATGAGAAAAAAGTCTTTTTTACCATCGTCAGCGAGAGAAATGAGCTGCTCGAAGAAAGAGCCCAAATGATCTTTGAAAATAATGGTGACACGGATGACTGGCACAATCACCTCGATGCCACGGGCCTGGCCTACAAGCTGGCACGTGACCTGGCAAAAGCCATGGGTGGTTCTGTCAGACTGGTGCAGGTAGACGAGAAAAGAATCGGCGTGTGCATGGAACTACCGGTAAAGAAAATCGGTATTGCCCATAAGAAAGACACCCGAAAGAAGATATCCACGCTGTTGAATTAACGGGATTGATGAGTGCCCAATTAGGGTTAGATCGTTCAAAATATTAAAAGGGCAGATCATCAAATCCCGAATCATCAGCAGGTGGATCCTGAGGAAAGGGAACATTGTTATCGTCAGGAACCTGTGGATCCGATTCTTGCATGCCGGAAGTATTAGGGGTAATACTTGTTGATTGTTCGTTTTCAATTTTCCAGGCATCGAGATTGGTGAAATAGGAGGTCTGACCATCTTTCTCCCACTTTCTTCCGCGGAGGTTAAAACTTACCTTCACCTGGTCGTTGATATTCAACCCGTCAAGTAAACCCGTTTTGTCCTGTACAGCCTGGAATTTGATGTATTCGATGAATTCAAATCCCGTGTTGTTGGTCTCTTTTACTTCCAGGATAAACTCTCGTTTCTTGAATTTGTCTGTTACTTGCTGGGTTGGAAAGATCTCGACGATCCGTCCCGAAATTTCAAAGCTCATATGTTGTTTGTTTAATTCATGACAAAACTAATAAAAACGACTGCAATATTTTTGCAGTGAACGATAATAAAAGAGGAAAAGCCAAACAATTGAGAAGTAAAAAGCCAGGCTGGCATTACGCTAACCTGGCTTTTTCAATATTAAAAAAATTCAGATCTCCTGCTATTCAACTATAGATCTTCTATTCTCCGACTGAAAGCAATTCAACTTCAAAGATCAGCACTGCATTTGGCGGTATGGTCGGTGAAGGTGGACGCTGACCGTAGGCAAGCTCAGAGGGAATGTAGAATTTGTACTTCGATCCCACACTCATCAGCTGTAGTCCTTCGGTCCAGCCCGGGATTACCTGGTTCAGTCTGAAGGTGGCAGGTTCGCCACGCTCCACGCTGCTATCGAATACTGTACCATCAACGAGCGTACCGTGATAATGAACCGTTACCTGTGATGTATCAACGGGCATCGGACCGTCACCTTCCTGGAGGGGTTCGTATTGTAACCCTGATTCAGTTGTGAACACACCCTGGCGCTGTGCATTTTCAGCAAGAAAATCCTCACCTTCCTGTGATTTCTTATTCATTACGCCCTGGATTAACTGCATCTGCAGCATTTCAACTGTTTGTGCATCGAAAACGGATGAATCATTCAGCACAGTATTGATGCCTGACCCGACCAATGCGGGTTCAATGCCGCCAAACATGTCAGTAGTCTGGTAACCTATGGAAAGACCCAGGAAATAACTCAGGGAATCCCAATCATTTTGAAGGTTTACCTGGGACTCAGACTTGATCTGCTCACCGCCGATAAAGCCCTTAACAAGATATCCTCCGGCAAATGCAACAATCGCTATGATGACTGTTGTTAATGTTTTGTTGTTCATAATGGTTAATTAAAATTTAATTAAGTGAAGCTGCGAAGTTAAGAAAAATTTTTCACGGCACGAGTGATCTCCCTTTTCCCGGGAGGACCGGGTATTTTTTTTACACGAAATCCGGCAGCTTCCAAATGCCGCCTTACCTGTCCGCGTGCAGAATAGGTGGTCAGCACCGCCCCGGCTGCAGCATGATCGAATACTTTCCTGAACATTTCAATACCCCAGAGTTCTGGCTGGACTTCCGGGGCAAAAGCATCAAAATAGATCACATCGAATGTTCCCCCGGGCGAGGCAACCCTGAAATCTGCTTTTTCCTTGTAAATTTTGAAATTCGAGCTGAGTTCCACATCCTCGTTCCAGGCACACTCATGGATCTTGTTAAAAATCTCCGGATCGTCACAGCCCGAAATCCTGGAGAGATTCAGGAGCTCCTTTTCTGCATTGGTGACAGGATACTTTTCAACAGCATGATAGAATACTTTCCTCCCTGTCCTGGCAGCATGAATATAAGTTAATAACATGTTCAACCCGGTACCCATGCCATATTCCAGTACCCGCACAGGATCCTTCCCGGAATAGAGCAATCCCGCCTGGATGTAAATATGCTCCGACTCCTGAACGGCACCATGTATGGAATGGTAATGCTCGCCCAGTTCAGGAACAAATATTGTATGCGACCCATCTTCAGTTTTAACCAGCCTTCTGTTCATAATCCAAAATTAGACTTTATTTTTCCAAATACCTATCCCAATAGAATGTAGGTATGACAGCCTGAATATGAATTGATTTAATAATTTGGCGGGAATGTTAATAACTCACCAGGAAGCCACTGTATATATACTGTAAATTCGTATGAAAATGATGGTCAGGGTATACATTGAATAGCAGAAGGGGCAGTGGGGAAGCTGTTGAAGACCACGAAGGGTGATAATCATGACGGTCGCCTTTTTATGGTGAAAAAGATTGATCTCTACGGCACATTTTGTTGATCTGAAATGACCCCCGATGCGTGTCTGATCAATGTCTGACCTGAAATGTTAGTAAACACTGCCAGCTTTTTCTGGAGATTGCTGGTAAGCCTGTCTGAGAAACCCGGGGCTGATTGCGATGGAAAGGAATTTGAGCTGTTGAAGCCCCGGTTTTCAGTAGGGTTCTTTGAGTAACGAAATCAACGCAGTGAAGCAACCGCCTGTCTTTTACTCCTGTCTCTACCAAAGGGTTAGAATTTGCTGCAATTACTGGCAGGTGTGTGCCCGGATTCAGGAGGTCCGGGCTTTTTGCTTCCTGTGTCATGTATTCTTCAATAAATTTATCCCTCGACCAGAACAGAATCACCGCTCCCCCGCCATGTATCCTCATCAAGAAATAACTGGTGATTGTGGTATGTGGAGAATTTCATGGAAAACCGTCTGCTAAATAATTATTTTTTCCTTCCTGCCTTAAATATGTACATTTGTGGTGCGCTTACTAACCTTACAAATTAATATTAAATATGAAACCGACTTTATTAGTCCTGGCAGCAGGAATGGGAAGCCGTTATGGCGGACAAAAACAAACCGATGCATTCGGACCCTCGGGTGAAACAATTACTGATTATTCCATCTATGATGGTATTAAAGCCGGCTTCGGCAAGGTCGTATTTGTGATCGCCCCGCGGATGGAGGAAGAGTTCAAAAATGAGTATATCAAAAGGTTTCCTGCTGACCTGCAGGTAGAATATGTGATCCAGGATGTAAAAAATGTTCCTGAAGGATTTACGGTTCCCGAAGAAAGGGTCAAGCCCTGGGGCACTGCCCATGCTGTCCTGATGGCCAAAGATGCTATTAGCGAACCATTTGCGGTGATCAATGCAGATGATTTCTATGGAAGGGAGTCCTACCGGATCATGCACGATTTCCTGGTACAGGCGCAGCCGGGTGAATACAGCCTGGTTGGGTTTACACTTTCAAAGACGGTTTCTGAACACGGTTCTGTGGCGCGTGGAATATGTGAAACTGATGAAAATGAATTTCTAACCGAAATCGTTGAACGGACCAGGATCTTCAGCAAGGATGGAAAGATCTGGTACGAGGACGAGGATGGGAGCACTCATGATCTCTCCCCGGACGCGAAGGTTTCAATGAACCTGTTTGGCTTTACCCCCGATATTTTTGGACACCTGGAAAGTCAGTTCCGGTCATATATCGAAAAGAACATCGACAGTGCCAAGGCTGAATTTTTTATCCCATATGTTGCAGATAACCTGATTCGCAATAAAGAGGCATCTTTCAAGGTCCTGGGGACTCCCGAGTCATGGTTCGGGGTGACCTACCAGGACGACAGACCACATGTATTGAACATGATCAACAGGCTGGTGGAAGAAGGGGCCTATCCCACACCGCTCTGGAAATAGCAATGGAACAGCTGATCAAAGAGCTGCTGACAGCTTACGGTTTTGTGCCTGCTTCCATGAAGGTGACTCCTATTCCACAGGGGCGCATTCATGATTCCTATCTTGTTGAACATGTAGATGAACCCGGCCCGCCGCTGGTACTGCAGAAAATGAATCACCATGTCTTCAGGGACATACCGGGACTTATGAAAAATATGGAACTGGTCTCCGGGCACATTGCTTTTAAGAACAGGAAGGCGGGTAAGGATCCTGCCAGGAACGGAATCCTGCTGGTGGAAGCGGAAGGGGGTAAAAGCTATGTGGGCAATGACGAATCGGGATACTGGCGCATGTTCTGGTTCATTGAAGATCAGAAAAGTTACGAGATCGCATCGAACGAAAACATTGCCTTTGAAGGGGGAAAGGCCATTGCCCACTTCCAGGCCATGCTTACAGATCTCGATCTGGAGAAGGTCGGGGATACCATTCCCGGTTTTCATAACCTCGACGCACGGGTCAGCCAACTGAAGGATGCCGTTGCACGTGCCCCGGCAGAGCGACTGAGAAAGGCTGGCTCCATGATCGAACTGGCGGAAATGCATCTCACACCGGTTGCTGAATTGTATGCATCCTCCAGGGATGGAGAGGTGCCGGTGCGGATTACCCATAACGATACCAAATTCAATAACATCCTCTTCAGCCGGGAGGGTACGGCAACATGTATGATCGACCTGGATACCGTCATGAAAGGGTATGCCTGGTTTGATTTTGCAGATGCACTCCGGACCTGCGCCAGCCAAGCTACCGAGGAGGAGACCGATATGGAAAAGGTCGGGTTTGATATAGCTATCTTCAGGGCATTTACAAAGGGATATCTTTCAGAAGCAACTCTCTTCCTGACAAAAGAAGAAATGGCATTGCTGCCTCTCGCCCCGATGGCGTTTGCATACATCCAGGCCATCAGGTTTCTGTCTGATTACCTGGATGGAGACGTGTATTATACAACCACCAGGGAGGATCAGAACCTTACCAGGGCAGCCAACCAGTTCACACTGATGCAAAGCATGCTTGTCCGGCAGGAGGAGATGAAAAGGATTGTTAAATATGTGATTGAAGAGCTGCAGACCCGCCAGGAAACTGGAGTGTAATAAATGTTTGCTGGTTTTTTTTATATTCGATTGCAAAGATGTTATATGTCTATAAGGTGCCCACTCAGTATTAACACACAAAATTATGATTCATGCGTTACGTGAAGACACTTTTCCTGCTACCACTATCGTTTTTGTACACCTCCATCGCAGCCCAGGAGCTTCCCGCCTGGCAGGATCCCGAAATCGTGCAGGTGAATCGAGAGATGCCACGTGCCACCATGTTTTCTTTTGAAAACAGTGCGCTGGCGCTTGCGGGAGAAAAAGAGGCCTCTTCGAATTTTTTATCACTTAATGGTACGTGGAAGTTTCACTATTCAGAAAATCCGGCAGACCGGCCGCAGGATTTCTACAAGCCCCGTTTTAAGACAGATGAATGGGACCAGGTAGAAGTGCCCGGGAACTGGGAATTCCAGGGATACGGCGTGCCGATCTATGTGAATAAAATATATGAATGGACCAACGACCCCAATCCGCCTGAGGTTCCGGTGGACCACAATCCTGTCGGCAGCTACCGGCGCACGTTTATACTCCCTGCCCAGTGGACGGAAAGGGAGGTATTTATCCATTTTGGTGCTGTAAAATCGGGATTTTACCTGTGGATCAATGGTGAAAAGGTGGGCTACAGCCAGGGAAGCAAAACACCCGCGGAGTTTGATATCACGCAATATGTACAGCCTGGTGAGAACGTGGTCGCCGTGGAGGTATACCGCTGGTCGGATGGCGCCTGGCTGGAATGCCAGGATTTCTGGCGAGTGAGCGGAATAGAGCGGGATGTGTACCTCGAGGCCCGGCCCGGCATGCGCATTGCAGATTTCTTCAATCGTTCACAGCTGGTGTTCAATTACAAGGAAGGCATGCTCGACCTGGATGTGAAGCTGGTCAATGACGGGGAAGCAGACCGCGAGACGACACTCAAAGTAAAACTTTTCGAGCACGGGAACCAGGAATCATTTTGGGAGGATGACCTTCCTGCACTGGTGCATGCCGGCGGGGAGGTAAGCCTGAATACCTCTGCCAGGCTGGGCGGCGTGATCCCCTGGAGTGCTGAGACACCCTACCTTTATACGTTGTTGCTGGAGCTCTATGATGCAAATGGAGAACTCATTGAAGCGGTCAGCGCCAAAACCGGATTCAGAACAGTGGAGATCAGACATGGCCAGCTGCTTGTCAACGGAAAAGCAGTCCTCCTGAAGGGTGTCAACAGGCATGAGCACGATCCGGTCACCGGCCATTATGTATCCCGTACGTCGATGCTGAAGGATATTCAGTTGATGAAACAGCACAATATCAACGCAGTGCGTACCTCGCATTATCCAAATGACCCTTACTGGTACCAGTTATGTGACCAGTACGGACTGTATGTTGTGGATGAGGCGAACATAGAGAGTCACGGGATGGGGTATGACCCTGATCAGACCCTCGGGAACGACCCGGTTTTCATGAAATCACATCTCGACAGGACAATCCGGATGGTGGAACGGGACAAGAACCATCCATCGGTGATCATCTGGTCCCTGGGCAATGAAGCGGGGGATGGGGTATGTTTTGATGCAACCTATGACTGGACCAAAGCCAAGGACCCAACACGTCCCGTTCAGTATGAACGTGCAAGGCGGGGTCGGAACACCGACATTTTTTGCCCCATGTACCGGGAGCTTCCTGAGATGTTGGAATATGTGATAGAATTGCGCGAGAAACCGATGATCCAGTGCGAATATGCACATTCCATGGGGAATAGCACCGGGAACTTCCAGGATTACTGGGACATGATCGAGGCACATGACCAGCTCCAGGGTGGCTTTATCTGGGACTGGGTGGACCAGGGAATGGCGGCGGAATCAGCGGATGGAACTTTTTACTGGGCCTTCGGGGGTGATTACGGACCCGAAGATGTTCCTTCAGATTCCAACTTCTGTATGAATGGAATAGTATTTCCCGACAGGACCCTGCAGCCTGCCATACAGGAGGTAAAGAAGGCATACCAGTACATCGGATTCGCACCCACACCTTTTTATGAAAACAGGATCAGGATTACCAACAAATATGATTTCATATCCCTTCGGGGTGTGGATATCCACTGGGAATTAGTTGCCGAAGGAGAGGTGCTGCAGAAAGGATCCATCCGGGCGCCTCAGCTTCTGGCCGGACAGACGGGTGATTTCGATCTGAATATGAACAGGGATCTTGTCAAGGTAAATACAGAATATTTCCTGAATTTCCGTGCAGTGACCAATCATGCCGCACCCCTTGTTCCCGCGGTGCATGTGGTGGCCACGGAGCAGTTCAGTATCAACCAGGGCGCACCGCTTGAGCAGGTCATTGCGAACTGGCTGAAAAAGAGCAAAACCCTTCCTGTGCTGGAAGAAAAAGCGAATCACCTGGAGATCAATGCAGGACCGGCTACATACAGGATCGACAGGCTTACCGGGCTGATCAGTTCCATGGAGGTCGACGGACAGCCGGTGATCAGCCAGGGACCGGTACCGGATTTCTGGAGGCCCATGATCGATAATGATTTCGGTAATGACATGGACGAACGCCTGGGGATATGGGAACACTATTTTGACCGCCTGCAGCTTACCGAGCTGTCCTGGTCGCCCGACAGCCTGACTTTTTACGTGAGTGCGAAATTTACACAACCAAATTCCCGTTCGGGCCTGACCCTTACCTATATTTTCTCCGGCAATGGAGAGGCAACAGTGGTGCAGGAACTGTTGATTCATCCCTCGGATGATCCTATGCCTGAATTGCCGGCATTCGGTATGCAGCTGGTCGTTGCCCCGGCACTGGATTCAGTACAATATTTTGGACGCGGTCCGCATGAAAACTACATCGACAGGAACCGTTCGGCCGATGTCGGTTATTACCAGGGCACCGTCGATGAACAGTACGTGCCTTATCCGGCACCCCAGGAGAATGGGAACAAAACAGACGTGCGGTGGCTTGTGCTGCACGATGCCAGCGGAACAGGGCTGATGTTCAGAGGATTGCCAATGCTGGAATTTTCCGCATTGCATTACAGGCCGGAGGACCTTTCAAGGAGAACACCCGGGATCAAGCACATGTCCGACCCGGAGAAGCGTCCGGAGGTTTACCTTACACTGAACCAGCGGCAGATGGGTGTCGGGGGCGATGATTCGTGGGGTGCGCAGACACATGCAAGGTACAGTATTCCCGCCCGGACCATGCAGTTTGCCTGGCAGATCAGGCCGGTACGTAATGGTGACCATTACTGGGAAAAGGCAAAGTAATGTTCCGGGATTAAAGAAATGGATTGAGGGAAATGAATTCCGAAAAACTGAAAAACACCCTGCTGGCCATCATTGCATGCCTGCTCTGGTCCTCTGCATTTGTGGGGATCAAGATCGGATTGCCTTGCATCATGAAATTTTTTGTCCGCCGGGTTAACTTACTCTTAAGACAATTGTAAGGAGCGGCACATTAAATTTTTATGAATCTGCTGCCCGTATTCCTGTAACTGCCTCCACAGCTGCATTAATTACGATCCCATACACTAAACCGGAGTATTGAATCCTAAATTCTTTAAGACGATATTAATATGTATTCAAGCATTTAGTAACCATATATTAAAAATTTAGCAATCAGTTTAGATAACCTGGCCAGTACTTTTACACTCGTTATTAATTTAAAACTGATTGAAATGAAAAGACATTTACTTACAATTGTATTACTTGCATTTGCCGGTATCTATACCGCAACAACGGCACAGTCACTAACCCTTAAAATTATCGAAACCCACAAGGATGGAGAAACCTCCATTTCGTATGATGACGGAGAATATGAAGGAGATTCCATTGATAAGGTGAACGATGATGACCTGGATATGGGATGGGAAGGTGAGGACCTGAATGTGATGACTGCTTACACCCGTTTCCAGAACGTCACTATTCCGCAGGGCACACCAATTGATTCTGCAGTACTTATTATATATGCACATGAGGATGAAACAGCACCAGCATATATTACTGTATATGCTGAAGATATCGATGATTCTCCTATGTTCTCAGATGATGAGGCGCTTGCAGACAGGGAAATGACCACTGCATCTGTAGCCTGGGATTGTGTCGATGACTGGACCATGTGGCAGCCTTACCATTCGCCCAACCTGGCTGTATTGATAGAGGAAGTGGTGAACAGACCCGGCTGGGTATCCGGAAACAGCCTTACCCTTTTCATGAAGGGCGAAGACCAGGGAGCAAGCCTGCTGGATAACGGCAGAGATTTTGAGTCATTTGAAAACATCGAAGACCCTGAAGATGGCGGTGACGGACTGCATCACCCGGAGCGGATCCCGGTACTTAAAGTTTTCTGGGGAGGTGTTACATCTGCCATTGATGCAAGGACGGAAGCCCAATCACAATTTAATATTTATCCAAACCCCGCCAATGAAGTATTGCATATTGATCCTTCTGTGGAGGGTACTTACGCTGTTTCCGTATTTACGCTCAGCGGTCAGCTTGTAAAGCATACTGAAAACAATTCCGCAGCAACCACCATGGACATCAGTAATCTCCACAAAGGGATTTACATCATAGAAACTCTTCAGAATGGCGATCGCTCCAACAGCAAGGTAGTGATTCACTAAATGATGCGTGTTTTACAAATGGTTCAGGTGATCCGGATACAACGTGTCCGGGTCACCTTTCCTTCTTCAGAAATGGTTACGGGTGATTTATTTTTCTTTTTTGCGCATCTGAACAGCTTCTGATCATACAGTTATTAAACGCTATGGCAGGCATTCAATAGTTATTAATCCTACTCAACTTATGATAAAAAGAGCGGTTGAACTGATCCTTATTTCAGTTGTGTTTTTGCAGTACCCGTTGATTGGCCAGGATGGCCGTTTGCTTACCGGCCGGGTGTTGGATGATGTAACCGGAGAACCCCTGGCTGGTGCAACTGTCCAGGTGGCGAATACCCTCCGGGGAACTGCAACGGACCTGGACGGTAATTTCTCGTTCAGCGAACTGAGCCAGAGCGGTTTTTCGATTGAAATCAGTTATATCAGCTATGAATCCGCAACGGTTCCTGTTGCATTTGGAAGTGCCAGCAATAAAAATATCATTGTCAGGCTCAAACCACTGGCGACCGGGATTGATGAGGTAAGGGTGCTTGGACAGGCAGAGGGTCAGACAAAAGCCTATCTGAAACAGCGCCTCGCAGAAAATATAAAAAACGTGGTTTCGTCTGAACAGATCGTTAAATTTCCTGATCTGAATGCTGCGGAAGTGATGCAACGCATTCCAGGTATTACCTTGCAGCGTGATCAGGGAGAAGGAAGATATGTTCAGTTGCGGGGCACCCCGCCGGAACTGACAAATTTTAATATTAACGGGGAGCAGATCCCTTCTCCCGAAGGTGGTGTGCGGTATGTCGGGCTGGATATGATATCAGCTGACCAGATCGAATTTATAGAGGTTACAAAAGTGCTTACCCCGGATATGGATGCAGACGGAATTGCCGGGAATGTCAACATTATTACAAAATCCGCAAGTCCCGGAGAACCCAGGATATCCGCATCACTGGCAGGAGGATATAACCACCTGATGGGAACAGACAATGAACAGATCCAGTTTTCGTATGGCGCGAGGGTAAAGAAGTTTGGATTCCAGGTGAGTGGCAGCTATTACAACAATAACCAGGGATCACATAATATGGAATATGATTATTCCAGGGGACCGATCCTTTCACAGGGACAATCTGGTGACACCACAGCAAATAATTTCTATGTGCTTTACGAGGATGTAGAACTGCGCCACTATACGCTGAACAGGAAAAGGCTGGGCCTGAGTGCGAATTTTGATTATCAGCCCAATGAAAACAACATGTTTTACTTGCGCGGCATGTACAATAAATTCAGTGATTTTGAGATCCGTCAGCGATTGTCACACGGACTTTCGGATGCAAATGACCTGCTGGAGTACAGGGAGACCAGTCTTCACAGAAACGTCAGGCAACGCACAGAATACCAAGAGATTACCTCATTTAACCTGGGCGCGGAACATGAAATGTTTCTTGGAAGCTCGCTTGATTACGAGGTATCTTATGCAATTGCCTCGGAGGAAATACCGGATTATATGTTCGCAGATTTTGACCAGGGGGGGATTGATGTGCGCATCGACAAGACCGACCCGGTCTGGCCGAGGATTGCCCTTGTGGATGCCGGTGATTCACTGGATGCCGTTTCGTATGGTGCATATCAATTTGATGAACTTTCCTTCCATGAAAGCATTGTCCGGGATGTAAACACTACAGCCAAAATCAATTTTAAGTTGCCATATATGATTGGTAATCAGCAATTAGGGTATGTTAAGATGGGGGCAAAAGTCCGGGTGAAGGATAAATATCGCAACCAGGATGCGCAGGTATTCAATAAATATTTCGAAAATGTGGCCCTCTATTCGCAAACAGGTCCGGTACTTAATCTGAATACGATCGACGGGAACTTCCATGAACCTGACCTGCTGGGTCACGGATATGAGCTGTCCCATATGGTTGATCCCGACAGTATAAACGCCTTTTACGAAGCCCATCCGCAACATTTCAAATTCGATGAGCAGGATACGTGGGAAGATACCTACCAGGAGGACTATACGGCCAGGGAAAATATCTACGCAGCATACATGATGATCCGTCATGATATCGGCCCCCTGATGCTCCTCGGGGGACTCAGATATGAACGAACAGATCTGATCTATACCGCGCAGGATGCCTGGACCGATTATTCAGACGGATTATTAAAGAAGAAGAAAAAATCGGATTCGCGCACAAAAAGTTTCTGGTTGCCGCAGGTACAGATCAAGTACCAACTTGACAACAGGACCAATATCAGGGGCGCCTTTACCTATTCATATTCACGTCCCAACTTCGATGATGCAATCCCTTACCGCAGGGAAAGCGATAATGGTGATATTGATAAGGGCAATCCCACACTTGACTATCCTTTGTCCATGAATATCGACCTGCTGGCAGAGCGTTATTTGTCCTCAGACGGAATCCTCTCAGGTGGAATTTTTTACAAGAAAATAGATAATTTCATTTTTAATTTTGTCCGTCGCGCACATGAAGGTGAAAATTTCAACCTCTTTGGACTCAGGGAGATCACCATGGCTGTGAACGGGATCGAAGCCTATGTGTATGGTGCTGAATTTCAAAGCCAGTTTAAATTGAACTTTCTGCCTGGATTTCTGAAGAATTTCGGGATTTACTCCACCTATACATTTACAGAATCAGAAGCTTATATCAGCAAAAGATATCCACAGGATGAAAACACGGTGATCCTGCGTTTTGACGACTATAATTCAGAATTTTTCACCAACAGTGATGAGACCGAAGTCATCCCGCTCCCCGGACAGGCAAAGCATACAATCAACCTCGCATTATTTTACGAGTCAAAACGATTGTATGCAAAAATTTCCGGCAACTATCACACTCCTTTTCTCGATGAACTGGGCAATGACAGCGGTCTTGATGTGTATTATGACCAGATTCTGCATCTTGATTTTACTGCCAATTTTAAGTTATCACCCCATTTGGTTTTATTTACTGATATCATCAATATTACAGATGCACCTTTGCGGTATTATATGGGCACCCGTGATTATTTCAAACAGCAGGAGTATTATTCATGGTGGGGCAGGATAGGACTTAAACTAAATATGTAACCAGCTTGTTGGAGCAAGGAGACTTTCATTTCCAATTGCAACATGCCGGATTATTCAGCATAAATCAGATTAAATTACATAAGATGAAGAAATTAAGAACGGAGAAGAAAATGTACCATGTTCATTTCCTCAAGAGGATTACATTCTTGTTTGTTAGTGGCCTGTTATTACCTGCCGGTTGTATACAACGCGGAAGCGAATCAACTTCTGTAATAAAGGAAGCGGACAGTTTGTTGATCCAACAGCGGCTTGAAGCACGTGAAGATTCACTGGAGCTGGCCCAGGCACTCAAGGCGCAGGCAAATTTCGCACATAAACTGCAGGCAGCCGTTGAAACAGATCCCGTGGCTTCACTTGAGGGGGAAGATGCAGCCGATGATCCTGCCATCTGGGTGAATAAAATGCACCCGGAGCAGAGCCTCATTTTGGGAACCAATAAAACAGGCGGACTAAATGTGTATGACCTGTCAGGGAAAGAGCAGCAAGTAAGGAATATTGGCAATGTAAACAATGTGGATCTCAGAGATGGTTTCAGTCTGAACGCTACAGAAGTGACCCTGGTGGCCACCAGTAACAGAAGTATTAATGCGGTGTCATTGCTGATCCTCGATCCTGTCACCGGAGTATTATCAGATACTATCCTGAATATTCCTTCGACGGTTGATGAGGTCTATGGGCTTTGCATGTTCATAGATCCTCAGACAAAAGACTATTTTGTATTTGTGAATGGTAAAGACGGGAAGATTGAACAGTGGTTGATTCAGGATACTAATGGAATAAGTGGGGAATTGGTACGTACTTTCAGTGTGAACAGCCAGCCGGAGGGAATGGTAGTGGATGACCAGAACAGTTTGATCTATATCGGTGTTGAGGAGGAGGGTATTTATGTCACGGGTGCCGGAGCTTCAGATCCTGCTGAATTGAATTTCATCCCCGGTAGTGGCAGAATGAATGACGTTATTGAATTCGATATCGAAGGTTTAGCCATATTTTCTCACAACGGGCAACAATATCTCATGGCATCCAGCCAGGGTAATTTTTCATATGCACTGTTTGCCATTGGTGAGACCACTGCTTACCTGGCAAGCTTTGTCATTTCAGATGGTAGTGTTGACGGGGTTGAGGAAACCGATGGACTGGACATCACAACTGCATCTTTACCGGCTCCGTTCAGCGATGGACTGCTCGTGGTCCAGGATGGTTTTAATGAGGATGGCGAACAGGCAAAAAACCAGAATTTCAAGCTGGTACCGATGACCGGGGTCAGGGAGCTATTGGATCGCATTCACAGGGCAGACTAGAATCTTGCGGGCGCAAGCAGCAGCAGCGTAATATTTCTCATATGTCCTGCATCCTGAAGTGTCCCTTTTCAGGGCACATTATAAGGCTGATTATTATCTCTCCACATGTGCTGAAATAATTACCTTTGCAGCGCATGAATTCCGAAAAACTGAAAAACACCCTGCTGGCCATCATTGCATGCCTGCTCTGGTCCTCTGCATTTGTGGGGATCAAGATCGGATTGCCGTATACCACCCCGTTGCAGTTTGCAGGGACGCGTTTTTTTATTTCGGGTTTGCTGGTGTTGCCGGTTGCCTTCTACTATAACCCACGCTTTCTGTACATCTTCAGGACGAATTACAGGTTCATATTGTTCCTTGGTCTGCTGCAGACCTTTTTGCAATATGCACTGTTTTATACGGGGATCGATAAAGTGCCCGGATCAGTGGGTGCCATTGTGATTGGTTCAGGGCCATTGTTCATCGCTATTGTAGCCCATTTTTTTGTCCCGAACGATACAATGACTCTTAAAAAAGCTGGGATCATCCTGTTTGGATTCTCCGGGATCGTCCTGGTAAGTGTCGGCAGGAGTGAAGGAATCGATCAGGCGGTCAGACTGGTGGGAATCCTGATCCTTCTCGGGAACAATATTATTTCAGGATTTTCGAATGTGATCATTGCGCTGGAGAACAAAAAAATTCCACCGCTGGTGCTGAGTTCAGTGTCCATGATCTTTGGCGGCCTGGTCCTGTTCCTGTTCTCTATCCCGGTAGAAGGTCTGGACCTGTCTCCAAAACCCCTTCCGTATTACCTTTCACTGGGTTGGCTCAGCATGCTTTCCGCACTGGCGATCTCAATCTGGGTGATATTGCTGAAGAAACCAGGAGTGAAGGTGTCAGATCTGAACATGTGGAAATTTCTTATACCTGTCTCTGGAGCGATTCTGGCCTGGGTCATTCTTCCGGAGGAATCACCTGACCTCCTGTCAGTGCTTGGAATGATCATTACCGGGATTGCACTGATTATTATCAGCAGGAGTCAGTTAATTGAGCGGGCAAATGGGCGCAGGGAACGGTCAAAATGATTAGTTTAGTAGTCGGATAATTTGTTGCCCCCGCTTTGGAATACAAAAAAAGTATATTTCTTTTTGTTATGGCGATGTGTATGTCGCTCAACCAGCTAGCCGGTCAGCCTATGGCCAGGGGAGGCGTGCTTGATCTGCGCGATGTTGAACTCAGGAAGGATGGTCCCGTGGAACTGGAAGGGGAATGGCATTTCTACTGGGGAAAGCTGATCGATCCCGCCGGCCCTGCAGATACTTCAGGCTTGCTGGTACCGGTACCTTCTGCCTGGCACCGTTTAAAAGGAGAGGTGCCCGGGATCTCTGCCCACGGATATGCTTCGTACAAGCTCAGGATCCTCGTCCCAGCCGGACTGGAGAATATCGCATTCCGTTTCACGGAGGTTTTCTCAGCCTCGGGGTACTATGTAAATGGGAAAAATATTGGTTTTAACGGACTTCCGGGGACCAACAGGTACCAGGCGGTGTTCGGATATACTCCATCGATGTTCGTGGTTCCGGTCACCGATTCGGTACTCGATCTCGTGGTGCATGTCTCCAACTTTGAGCACCGTTCCGGGGGAATCAGGGGCAATGTTGAGATCGGTACTCCCATGCAAATCATGGTGGAAAGTGCGGAACGACAATACCGGGATTTTTTCCTGCTCGGGGCGCTCCTGGTGATCGGGGTCTATTTTATGGTACTCTACCTGATGCGTGCCAGGTTGTATATACTTTTCTTTTCACTGATCGGTCTGATCATGGCATTCAGGGTCATGCTCCTGAGCGATACAACACTATTTTCCGGTGATTGGGTCTCAGGGATCAGCAGACTCAGGCTGGAATACCTCAGCTTTGACTTGCTGGTGCCCTTGTACGTATTGATGTACCGCTTCCTTTTTCCCGATGATTTCCCTGTCCGGTTGTTCAGGATCATCCTCTGGATCTGCAGCCTGATGATCGTCCTGGTGATCATTACCCCGGTGAGCCTCTTCACTCAGGTGTTCCCCTATTACCTCGTATTTGTCATGCTCACTGCCGTAGCGATCTTCTTTGTGCTGGCCAGGTCCTGGCTGCGGGGCAGGATCTATGCCCCGGCATTTACGATCGGTTTTGCTGTTGCTGTTTTTGGTGCGATCATGGATATGCTGAATGTTGCTGATGTAACGGAAATGCCGATGATCAGTCATTTTACCATGTTTATTTTTCTGTTGATCTATGCCATTGTCTTTTCAGCAAAGCACATTGACGAGCTGCGTCGAAACAGGCTTGCATCGGATGAGATCCTCCAACACAATGAAGCCCTGATCGCTGGTGCAGAAGAGAAGGAGCAGCAGAACAGATCGCAAAATGAAGCACTCCATATGGCCCGGGAGGAGCTGCAAAAAAGCAGGGCATCCCTGGAAACTGCCATCGAGCTGCGTAATAAATTCCTGACAGTGCTCGGACACGATATCAAGGCGCCCATCGGATATGCGAAACAGGTGATCGATATGATATTGAACGGGGACCTCGAAGAACGGGAGCAGACGGAGATGTTGAAACTCGTGTCAAACAGCTCCCATACCACACTGGGCCTGTTGGAGAACCTGATCTATTGGGGACGTTCACAATCCGGTGAATTACGCAATATGGCTGTTCAGTTTCAGCTGAACAGGATCATCAATGAGACGATCGATCTGTTTGATCTTCCATTGAAAGACAAAATGATCAGCCTGGTCATGGAGATTCCCGATGAAGTCCGGGCCTTTGCCGATAAGGACCACATGAAGCTTGTACTCAGGAACCTGTTGTCGAATGCGATCAAGTTCACCAAGACGGGGGGAAGGATCGTTGTGAGGGGAGCGATGGACCAGGACAGCAATGAGACATGGATCGAGATCGAGGACAATGGGGTAGGCATACCTCCCGCGGAATTAAAAGCCCTGCTTACGTCCGATGGGCTTTATTCTACAGTAGGGACCAAAAAAGAAAAGGGAACCGGTATTGGATTGCAGTTGTGCAGGGAGCTGACCGGGATCAACAACGGGACATTTCAGATCGAAAGTGAGGTCGGGAAGGGCACCCTTTTCCGCGTGATCCTGCCCCTGCACCCATCACACTGATTCCTTTGGATTTGCTGGTTGTTCCATTCAAGGGTTTGAGGACCCGGAACTATCCGGATTGCTGATGCAGGATCGAATTGCTATTCATTCCATTCCAGGGTACCGGATCGCTTCTCAATCACTTTACCCGCCTTGATGGTCTTTCGCTCAACGGAATTTTCCTCCATATCGAGGCGGTCCACCTGCAACGTATATTCCGGGATCTCAGCAGATTTTTCAATGATAACGTCGATCACCGGGTCGGGGTCAGCAATGCTGATGGTCGCTGAATACTGCGCTGCTTTTTTATCCCTGAATATATGATCTGTATGATGCTCCATCCGGAGTGTGTAATGGATATCGCGCTGGATTTCCGGGGCGAGCTGCTCAATGGTTTTAACTGTAAGGACCCTCATATTGGTTGTTTTTTTGTCTTATTTCTGCTTTGGTGCGACAGATTTCAATTGTACTTCTGCGGGTGTTAATCCTTCCGACTTTGCCTTGATGATCAGGTCACCCGGTTCCATTACCGACTGGATGATCAGCACATGCCTGCCTTTGTGTACTTTTTTTGCCGTGGCATTGTAAGGGGTGTGGTCGGAGGGGTCCCCGTTATCGATGACTTTTATCTTTCCCGGACCGATCAGCTGGTAACTGATGGTGTTGTTGGCAATGGGCGAGGTGATCCCGGCTTCATCGGTGACGCGTGTTTCGATATGCACTACGTCCTGACCGTCGGCGATCAATTTTGTTTTGTCCGGTTCCATCAGGATCATATTTGGTCTTCCGGCTGTGACAAGGGAATCCCTTACGTAAAGGATCTCTCCATCTTTGTTCCTGAAGGTTGCTTTTGCACTGATGGCGCCAGGCTTGAAGGCCACCCTGGTTTTGATGACCCCGTCTTTGAAATTTTTCCTGGCAAACAGGGCCAGCAGGGAATCGTTCAGGGTCAGCTCCACCTCGGGACAGTTGCTGTAGACTACTACCTGCAGTGCTTTGCCCTCTTCATTGAAGTTCCAGTGACGAACCACCGGGGCCCCTGCCCACGGGATCTGCCAGTTTGTGCTGTTATTCAGGGAATCCACCAGTTGCCTGTCCACAACGGCGATCTTCACCATGGGTTCTTCCGAATAGATACTTTGTGTATAATATGCATAGGGCTTCACTTCGCCGTTGGTTTTCAGCAATCCGTTGTTAAAAGACCGGTTGGGCCAGCCCGCCGATTCGCCGAAATAGTCGATGCCTGCCCAGATGAACTGTCCCACTACAAAGGTGTCCATATCCATCCAGGAGTTGTCCATATAGCTGATCTCCCCGTAGTCGGACCTGCGTTGTTCGCTGTATGCCTTTGTTTCTGAAGCCATCCAGATCAGATCAGGATATTTTTCATGCCAGGCTGCAAAGGAATCGGTCCTGTAATTGTAACTCACAAGGGGTTCGACATGGATATAGCCTGACGGGATCTCATGTTCCTTTTTCGGTGACCCCGGGTGCAGCCCGCAGGTGATCATCCTGCTGCTGTCGATCGAACGGGTGAGCTCAGCAAGCGTTGCATACCATTCTTCACCATCCGCGGGATCCTTCAGCTGTTCAATGGTTTCATTCCCCATGCTCCAGGCGATGATGGACGGATGATTGAAATCCCGCCTGATGAAATAGGTAAGGTCTTTTTCATATGTATTTTCGAAGTCATACGGACTGGAGGGATGTTTCCAGTGCATCTCCCATTTGTCGTACATTTCCCCGATCACGAGGAATCCCATGCGGTCGCAGAGATCCAGCAATCCCGGTGAATGCGGGTTGTGGGCCAGGCGGAGGGCATTCACGCCCAGCTTTTTGAGTTTTTTAAGCCGGTATTCCCAGGTGGCATTCGGAACGGCAGCGCCTAATGCCCCGCCGTCATGGTGCAGGCATACCCCTTTCAGCCATACCTTTTCGCCATTCAGGATGAAGCCTGATTCGGGAGAGAAGGCAATGTCGCGGATCCCAAATTTTGTAGAGAGATGATCGGTAACTTTCTTTTTATGGATCAGGAAGCTCTTGAGTTCATATTGTACCGGGGCTTTATCAGACCACATCTGCGGTTCGGGAACCAGGTGTTCTTCGCGCACGGTCATCCGGCTTTTTCCCCTGACTGTCCGTGAAGAAATCGTGCTCCTGACCAGCGTGCCATCGGGTGCCAGCAGGTCTGAACGGATCTTGTACCTGATGGTCCGGTTTTCCCTGTTCACCACGTCGATCTCTGATACCACATACCGGTTTCCTTCACGCGATTCGGTGGTGACGCGGGAATGATGCACGGGGAAATGCAGTTTTTCGGTGGCCACCAGCCTGACATGCCTGTAGATTCCAGCACCGGAATACCAGCGATCGACAGGCATGTTTGAGCAATCGGTCCTGACCGCGATTACATTCACGGTATCCTTCCTTACAAATGGTGTGATATCGAAATGAAATCCTATATAGCCGTATTTGTGCGCTCCGACATTGTTGCCATTCACCCATACATCGGCATTCATGTATACACCGTCGAAAACCAGGTAAAACTGCTCTTTCTGATCATAGGCACCCAGGTACATGTCTTTCCGGTACCAGGCTACACCGCCGGGATAGAAGCCGCCGGCTGTACCGGAGGAATTTTCCCTGCTGATCTCCCGCGTGATCATCCAGTCATGGGGAAGCGATACGAACTCCCAGCCGGAATCATCATATTTGACTGCGCTGAAGGCTGCATCATCACCCTGTTTGAATCTCCAGTTCAGGACAATGCGTTCATCCACACGCGGAGCTGTATCCCCCGTGTTGATGATCAGCATTGCCGATCCGGCGATCAGTATTGCCAACAGTATCCAGTGATATGCTCTCATTCCATTGACTGCGTATTATGCTGAGATGATGGTTGAATATCGGTCCAGTAGTTTCTCTATTGCTTCAAGGTGCGCGGCTTTTAATCGCCGGTTGACAGCGGGTTGTGATATCTGAAGTTGCTCACTGATGTCCACCTGGTTTTTGCCGGAGAGACTCAGGAAGAGGGCTTCTGCCTGTTCGTCTGACCAGTCATGGATCAAAATATCCATGAATCCGCACGCCACATATAATTCACCGTCCAGGTGTTCACTTCCTGTTGAGATCACCAGGCGCTGGTTTCGCTTCATGGTTCTCATCCCTTCCTCTGCCAGCCGGAAGGCTGTTCCGTCAGATTCCCGCAGGTGGTCCTGGAAGAGTTCAATGGGACCGATACCGATGGAGAGGCGCAATTCCATCCGTTGATCCAATTCCTTGTGTGCGCGGGAGCGGAACTCGCTGGCCAGCATCAATATGGCATGTAATGCTGATCCCGGTTTTTTTGATAGGCAAAGGAATTCATCCATCCTGATGATCTCATAGTCCAGTTGCTGCTCTGGGTCGATGTGCCGGTTGACTTCGCTGATCGCGGACCTGATGATATCGGGGATCTTCCCCAGGTGCGCATTGGGGATCTTTTTGCTTTCCGCGATTTCGCCAGAGATCACCGCATAGATTTGTTCAGACATAAAGAGGGTGATTAAAAAATATATGTTATATCAAAAAATATTAGTGAAAAAAATAGAAAGTAAAGATATAATAATTATAGGTTATAATCCAAATCATAATTTAAATATTGAATATTTTAGAATGATTCCAGATTTTTCCGAAAGTGGCTTGAGCGGACCCTGGCGAACGCCATTGGGGGGTTTTAGATGCGGTATGGATATTCTCTTTCGGGGCGGTGGTTAAATATTGCCCATACCGGAAGTTAAATTTTCGATCGCGGGATTGAGACGTGGGTTCACCATGCAGATGAATTTTCGGACATGCAAAACAACCGGAGGTCACCCCGGTGCTCTTCTCAGGCGGAGAAATGCTGCCCGGGCAGTGGGTTTGTACCTGATGTTGCCAAGGATCGCGGCGATACCGATTCCGCTGATCATTTGCCAGATGCCCCACCAGGCAGCCATAAAGGCCATCCCGCCGTTGGCATCAAATAATTTGGGATTGAAGATCAGTACCAGGGCAAGGCCGGAATTCTGGATACCGGTCTCAATACTCAGGGTGCGGCGGTCGGGGATTGAGGTGCGGGCGATTGTTCCCACCAGGTATCCGGTAAAAAGGGTTTGGGAATTCAGGAAAAGCACGATCACGCCAATAGGCAAGATATAGCCCGGGATATGTTCCAGGTTGGCATACAATGCTCCGAAAATGAAGGTCATGTAGAGGAAAATGGATGCGATCTTTACGCCTTTAAGATAGCGTTTGGTGATTTTCGGAAAGTAATGTGCAAACAGCATTCCAAGTACCAGGGGCAGTCCCAGGAGAATGAACACGATCCTGGCCATCTCCAGGAAGTCGATCTGGATCGGGATGTTCAGTTCGCCCCCACGGGCATAATAATTGACATACCGTCCTCCCCAGAACGCAAAATTCAGGGGTGTAAGGAAGGATGCTGCCAGGGTGGCAAAGGCGGTAAGACTTACCGATAGCTCAATGTTTGCTTTGGCAAGGGCCGAAATGAAATTGGAAATATTGCCTCCCGGACAAGCGGAGATCAGGATCATACCCATGGCAACCGATGGCGGTGGATTCAGGAGTATCACAAGGGCAAAGGTCAATGCCGGAAGCAGCAGGAATTGAGAAAAGATTCCCAGCAGGGCTGACTTCGGATTGAGGAGGAGTTGTTTGAAATTTTCAATTTTAATTTCCAGCGCCACACCGAACATGATGCATGCCAGTGTGATGTTCATGTAAAGCAGTCCCCCGTCACTGAAATTCAGGCGGATATCATCTATGGCAGACAATGATTCAAACATAATCTCAATGGTTTTCCGGTTCCAATATAACGTTTTTTTTTAATGGGAATCATATTGCTCGTCAAACGACGGAGGCGGGATGGCAAGAAAAATCTTTATCTTAGCCGTTTCTTTATTAGTATGGGCGCCGAATGAGTTTCAAACTGGATACCGAGAATTGGGAAGCTTTTTCCCGGAAAAAAGTGCTGGTCACAGGTGCGGATGGTATGCTGGGGAATAATATTGTCAGGGAACTTTTATCAAGAGGCTGCCGTGTGAGTTGCTTTATTGAGAAAAGTCATGACGGGCATACGCTCAGGGAGCTCCCGGTACGGTTGGTGAAGGGGGAACTCTGTAATCCCCATGACCTCGGGCCACTGTTCAGGGAGAATGATTATGTGATTCATACTGCAGGGGTCACGGCCATGTGGCCTGCCAGGTCTAAAGTCTCCTGGGACATTAATTACCGCGCGGTGCAGTTGCTGGTCAGGTTATCAAAAGAACACAACATCAAAAGGTTCATTCATATTGGCACTGCAACGTCATTCGGACACGGACCGATGCATGATCCCGGTGATGAGAACCGGCCCTATTCGAACCATGTATTCGGGCTGGATTACCAGGATACAAAGTTCAGGGCACAGGAATACCTGTTGCGGGAATACCGGGACAACCGGTTCCCGGTGATCATACTCAACCCGACCTATATGATCGGCAAATATGACAACGGGAACGGCTCCAATAAGATGATCCTCTACATATACAAGCGCAAAATCCCGGGATTCAGTTCGGGCGGCAAAAACTATGTGCACGTCAGGGATGTGGCACATGCTGCTGCCAATGCGCTGACCATGGGGACATTGGGCGAGTGTTATATTACCGGGGGGCGCAACCTTTCTTACCAGGATTCATTCCGGATTATCGCACAGACCCTCGATGTCCAGCCCCCGGGGTTAAAGTTCCCGCGTTTCATTTCAATATCTTTCGGTGCATTGCAGTCTGCAATTGCCACGCTTACACGTAAGCCTCCGACGGTGTCCTACAGGATGGCACGTATTGGTTGTGAAGAGTGTTACTACTCGCCGCAGAAGGCGATCCGCGAATTGAAAATGCCACAAACACCTATCGAGGATGGGATCAGGGAATCGATCGAATGGTTCCAGGAAAGGAAGATGGTGTAACCTTTACATTTATTTTTTTGATGATTTCATGATGCGGCTGCAATCTGCATGATGCGCTTGTGCAATATGCAGGTTGCGATCCCTTTATGCTTGATGCGATCGCAGGTGTTCTTTGTTGGTCCCTGCGAAGTTTCCGCAACCAATAAACGATTCTGTTGTTATATGCGTTATATAATTGTAATTTACATGCATAAGGAATATATTGTATAGGATGAGAGGTAAGGTGCGCAACATACAATTTCGCATCGCAGGACTGATGCTCCTGTTCGTGCTGGCCGTTCCGGGTTGCCTGAAGGAACTCCCGGATGAACTGCCCACGGAGTATACATGGGAGCCCCTGTTTGCTTTTCCCATCGGGGAGGCTGATTTTGGACTGAAGATACCACATGGATTTGATACATCGTTGCTGCGGGTCGATACTGCTTCCGGATTTCCCAGATGGGCGATCCTGGAATCGATCCCGTTGGCAGGTGGCGTTGACTTTGATTTTGAAAGGGTACTCGGTAAACGGGAAGAGATCAATATGGTATTGCTCCGGGTGAATACCTATAACGGTTTCCCGATCGAGGTGGAAATCCAGGCCTACCTGGAGGATGGAGGAGGTGAAGTACTTGATTCCCTGTTCGACCCGAGGATGATCATGCAGAAGGGGGTTTTGCAGGGTGGTGGCAAGACATTGCAGGCCACACATACCCAGGAGGAGGTTATTTTTGACGAGGAACGGTTGGATTTATTGCTGCAATCAAAGCGAATTACCTTCAAAGGAGAGCTGAACAGTGTCCCCTATTTCCCCGAATATACTTTTAAAGTGCAAATGGGTGCGGTGCTTGGGATTGTTTCGGATCTCTGATCTCTCAACCTGCCTTGCTGCCAACTTATTTTGAATGGAACTTTGACAAAAGGTATACGAACATATGGCCATCTGTTTCCGGCCGGGAAGGTAAAATTGCTTTTTCCAGGCGTGCTGTTTCTGTTCCTTGCTGTTTCCTTGCATGCACAACAGTCCAATACCCTGTTCCTGTTGCACTCCATACCACAGTCCAACCAGCTGAACCCGGCTGTACAACTGAAATGCAAATGGTTCATCGGCATACCTTTGCTCAATACCATGCACGTGAATTACTCGAACTCTTCTTTTACTTACAACGACCTGTCCGATGGGACAGCGGTGGCACTTGATGATGTCTACAGCCGGCTGAACCGCATGAACATGATCTCCGCGGAAGCGATTGCCTACCCGGTTTCACTCGGATACAGGGACGGGACCAATTATTACACCTTTTCGATAGCGGACAGGTTCACGACCTACCATTCCTTTTCGAAGAAAATGGCAAGTGTGTTGTTGTACGGAAACGCCCAGTTTATCGGGGAAACAGCCAGGTTCAACAATACGCGCTTCAACGCCTCCTATTTCAGGCAATACAGCGCCGGCTGGTCATTAAGGTATGATCGGTTCACCACCTTCGGTGTGAGGGGGAAACTGCTGTTCGGCAAGGGCAGCCTGCATACGGGATCCTCCAGGGTCAGGCTCGGGACAGATATTGAAACATTTGCACTCAACATGACCGGCGATGTGACTTTCAACAGCTCACTTCCCCTGGTGCTTACACAGAACAGCGCCGGTGCCATCACCGACATTCAGCTCCAGGAAGTGGATTATCTTTCGTTACTGATGAATCCCAGGAATGTCGGTCTTGCTGCAGACGTTGGCGTGATCCATTCTTACAGCAACAACATCACCCTCAGTGCAAGTCTCCTCGATGTTGGCGCGATTCTGTGGACCGATGATGTGTATAATATTGAGGCGGAAGTGGATTTTGTTTACGAGGGGGCCGGCGAGGGTACCGATTTTTCGGTTGCGGCGTATTACCGCGACCTGTCGGATTCCATTGCCAGTGATATTATCTACGATGTTTCCACCCGTTCTTATGTATCGGCGCTTCCCACGCAGCTGATCCTTGGGGGATCCTACCAGTACAATGAACACGTGTCGCTGGGAGCTGTGGTGCGCAATATGCTGGTAAACAGGCGGCTGTCATCTTCCCTGACCGCCTCGGTCAATGTTTCGCTGCTCGACCGGTTCCAGGGGAGCCTCAGCTGGTCGTACCTGAACAATACGCCCCTGAACGTGGGTGCCGGCCTGGCGTATACGGGACGGGGAATGCAGGTGTATGCAGTCACAGATAATTTCCTGGGCTTCTTCCGGCCACTGGATGTGCGGACCCTCAATTTCCGCTTTGGCATGAACCTGATGCTGGGTTGCCCTGTGAAATATAACAGGGACCCGGGCGACGAACGGTTCATGGTCCCGTGTCCACCGGGTGCACTGAAGAAAATTCGTAAATAGACGGTAAGCCGGGATGCTGGCTGCATTCGCCGGATCACGAAAAAGTTACGTTCAGGGATCAGCTCCTGTCCGGGCATTACCTTTACATCGTGGAAATCCTGCAGGCAGGACCGGCGAAGCAGCTGTTTTCAGGACGGGCATTACCGGTGCATCAGTGGGAGCCCTGCGTCAGTTTATCGTGTTGGTTCGTAGAGCAGGGTATATTCAGAATTATACTCCGGGTACCCTTCAACCTCCAGCACCAGCTTGAACCTGTCGGTGTTCCATTTTGGCAGGATCCCCCTGGCGGTGGGACCCGCGAGGTTTTCATTTGGATTCAGGTCCCTGTGGTCCCAGTTCAACAGCACCAGTTCGCCGCTGCCTTCTGCAACAAGCTTCACGCGCACCCGTCCAGGGGGCAATGAGACATACCGGTCGTTCAGGATGAAGAGATCCGTTTCAAAGCGTTCTCCCTCGCGCCATTTCAGCTGACCAATCCGGGCACTTGCAAGCACCGGCCGGCACGCATCCCGCACTGCATAGAAAGCAGGTTTCGGGATGTTGGGCCAGTTGACCAGGCTGGTGTTGGCCGCGGTAGGCCAGGGCTCGTTGAAGCTCCAGTTCAGGGCCATGCTGCTATAGGGTTTCTGCCTGCGGGCTTCCTCGAACATATACTTATATCCTATGGACTGCAGCAACTGGCCATTTTCGACCAGCTCCTTCAGCGAGCGTGCTTCACCGAAATAAACTTCGATGATGTCCTGCATCAGCCAGCCCTTTTCTCCATGGGCATTGAATGCATGGTGTTCCTCCCAGGCAGTGTTCGGACGTGGCGGCCACAATTCCTCCCTGGGTATGATGGTCTCCAGCACATTAACAGCAGAGGGGGAGGGCAAACCGAATTTGATATATGCAGTGTGATGTGCACGTTCCATGCGGTCATGCACCTCTTCACCAGTATCCTTGTCCAGGAAGCGGTAGGGTCCGTGCGCCATGCCGGCCAGGGGCGACGTGTTCATAAAGGGTGTGTTGGGATCCAGTTCCAGGCAGAGGCTGTTCAGTTTCCGCAGTACCAGGGACTGTTCTGTCATTCCGGCGGGCGCATTGAATAATTCATCTCCCCCTGACCAGATTGCAATGGAGGGATGATTGCGCAGGGCCTTGATGATGGAGACCGCTTCCTGCTCCAGGAGTTCCATGAATTCCGCTGTGGCCTGGTAGTGGTTCGCTGCCAATGGAAACTCCTGCCAGACCATGAGTCCTTTTTCGTCGCAGTCCCTGTAGAATGCTTCCTTGTTGACAATGCCGCCTCCCCATACGCGCAGCATATTGAAGTTGGCTTCCACGGCGCGGTCGGTAAGTTCGTCATAGCGCTCTTCTGAAATTATCCCGGGGAAGACCTCCGGGTTCACCCAGTTGGTCCCCTTGACAAAGACCTTACGTCCGTTGATCACCAGCTGTGCCGGTGCCTTGCTGCGCGACACCAGGCTTCCTGCCGGTTCACTCCAGGCATCTTTATTCGATCTGCCATTGTTCCAAACGTCTGCGCGATCTTTGCCTGTGTCATATCCACCTGCGTTCATCACCAGTTTCACTTCCCGGAAGCCGATATATTCTTCCTTGATCTGCAACAGTTCGTTTTCTGCATTTCTTACCTCCAGGGCGGAGTTGTAGAGGTAGGGTTCACCATGATCATGCGGCCACCAGAGCCTTACCTGTTCCAGCTGAGCAGTGATCTTCACCTGGTTGGAACCGGGTGTAATGATCTTGCTGGCAACTACCTGGTCATTCGCGTCCCTGATCTTCCAGATCACTTCCTGTCCCGGCAGGTTGGTTCCCGAGATATCCAGTTCGATCAGTGCACTGGTGAGCTCCTCGTTTAGCGTATAATGGATCAGCGCTTCTTTGATAAAAGATTCCTGCCTGATCTCCAGGAATGATTCCTGCCAGATGCCAGAGGGGACTAGCCGCGGATGCATGTCTGATGAATAGCTGATCATCGGCTTCAGGCTTTGTGCGGCCTGTGAGCGGTCGGGAGATGCTGGCTGCATTTTTGGTACCGGGTAGATGCGGACTTCCAGTACATTTTCCGCTTGCAGGTCGCCCGTGAGTTCCAGACTGACCGGGGTGAACATGCCTTTTTGGTGGAACAGCTCTTTGCCATTCAGAATGATATCGAATTCATAATCAATTCCCCCTGAAACAAAAAAGATACGGGCACCTTCATCTGTGGAGGGCCTCTCAAATTCAGTTTTGTAGGTGAAGGTCTGGTCCTCCATCCAGCCATAATCCTTCCAGTTGTCATCGAAATACCAGGTCCCATAGCCTTCCTCCCGTGCAATGTCCAGCTGGATGGCCCCGGGTACGGTGGCTTCAGCAACCTGGGTACGGGATCTTCCGGGACGGTTATATTCCAGTTCCCATTCGAGCTGGATCTTGTTTCTATAAGGAGAAAATTGCCCCTGGAGACCAGTGGAAATGGCCAGTATTGCGATTATGAGTGTTCTTGTAATCATAGCTTTCAGGTGTAAGACAAAAGTAGTGAAATGATTTGATATTGCAGGGAGAATACGGCGAAAGGCAAAAACCGCTCCCGGGATGAGGGACTTCGGCTGATGCCGGTGCCATTGCCGGATTGGAGAAAAGTGTTAATTTCATGTGATCATAAAACGATTGATTATGAAAAATATTGGATTCCCACTGTTGCTGGTGTTGTGTTGCACCATGGTATTTTTTTCATCCTGTAATAATGAAGTGCCCCGGGAGGCGGGACCTGATTTCAGCGGGGAGCTCACCCAGGAGGAGATTGACGGAGGGGTGATGACCCCGGAGATCCTGTGGAAATTCGGCAGGATCGGGGAACACAGGCTATCTCCCGATGGTAGGGTGGTGGTATATACAGTGACCCGCTACGATGCTGTTACGCAGGAAAAGGTAACGGATCTTTTTATCATCACTGCAGCAGGGACCGACCTGTTGAAGCTGACCGAAAGTGACGGGTCACATTTTAATCCCAGGTGGAAGCCGGGCACCAGCAAGATCGGCTATCTTTCCGATGCTTCAGGGGATGTGCAGCTGTGGGAAACGGATATCAACGGTGCGGAAAAGGTCCGGGTATCCGATGTGGAAGGCGGGATCAGCGGATTCGAATATTCCCCGGATGGCAGCCGCGTGTTGTATCTGAAGGAGGTTAAGTTCAGGGAGACCCCTGCAGAGCTGTATCCCGACCTGCCGGAGTCGAATGT
>CAZOXI010000002.1:0-37226 GCA_964583445.1 uncultured Bacteroidaceae bacterium
CCAGCGGAAGTTGCTCGTCCGGCGCATGCGCGGACATGGACGCAGGTTTCTTCGGTGGACCCTGTTTCTTTCCGCGGATACAGTATTAACTAACTTGGTCCTGTAACGGGTAAGGTCCCGGAGCTCTCTTATATCCCTGACAGGTATAAAGCTCCCTTTTAGCAATCCGCTTAATAAAAGCTTAGCCAGCCAACGGCTGTCACGTTTATCTGTTTTATGTCCAGGCACATTTTTAACATGCCTGGCGTTAACCAGTAATATCTCAAACTCATCATTAAGGATGTTGAACAAAGGCTTCCAGTAAACACCAGTACTCTCCATTGCTATATGCGTGACTTCGTGTTTGCGCAGCCATACCTTAAGCTTCTTTAGCGAGTTGGTGTATGTACTATAACTCTTTGTCATGGTTGTTATTCCCTTACCTCTAATGGTAACTACTACCTCTTTTTGGTGAACATCTATGCCGCAACCGCGTTCTATTATCTGTTCAAATTCAATAAAATCATTTTTTTTAGCCATTTGGTTTATTTTTGGGTTAAATAAATTAAATGGCTTTTTTAATGCTTTTGTTCGAAGCGCCGACTCAAATTACATGTCCTTTTCATGTGTATAAATTTTAATTAAGTATATGATATATAAATAGTTGTGAAATTCAGTTTAACTTCATGTGACCAGTTGCCTCGCATCATAAAATAGTACAATAGGTGCTCGGCGAACCTTCATCAATAGTCCTTACGCTTCGTGCAATACTATATACATCTCCTTTTGTGCTTGCTTCCTCTGAAAATAAAATGCTCAATGATGAAGGTTTCATTAAAGAAGAATATTGTTCGCCCAAACAAAAGATTTTCCTTTTTTCGGGGGGGGTTCCCTGTTCTGCATGGCGAGGAACAGGTGAAAAACAAAAACCGCCCCGGGTATTATCCGGGACGGTTCTTATTTTTATTAAACCATTAAAAATGGCTTAATTTTCATCTTATCAATTTAGAGGATTACTTCGTTATATGCAGTTTTCCGGTAATGATATTCTCTCCTGATTCCAGCCTGACGAAATAGACACCTGCTTTTATTTCAGAAATATCCAGGGTTACCTCCGTATTAAAGTGCTGCTGCTGGTATACGACCTGACCCAAAATATCAATAATCGAAATCTCCACTCTGTTTCCGAGGTTGGATAAGCGCATATGTACCTCACCGTTAGCAGGGTTAGGATACATCAGCATAGACGGACCAGTTGCCTCTTCAATACCCACAGGCCATTGTACAATCACATTAATCAACTCCATTGTAGTCTTGTCACCGTCGTCGGCAATGGCCTTCAAAATAAAGGTACCCCGCTCAGCAAAGGTAACCTCGGTTGCCATCTGACTGGCATCTCCTATGGTTACCGAACCTGCATCGCCCTCGGAGGCTTCAACCTCCCAGTGGAATGAAAGCTCAGGCGGAACAGGGTTCCCGTCGTCCTCGACAAGTACAGATACTGCTAATACCGTGCCGGTATTGATGGTTGTATCGGTAAATGCCAGGGTAACCGAGGGAGCCTGGTTGGTCTCAAATGATGTCTCATTCAGGAAATTCAGAAAATAGGTCTTCGAATTGGTCCCATCCTCCGAAACCACAAAAAGCCGGTCATCAATAAACATAACACCCATCGTACGTTCATTACCAAGTTTATCCAGCACCTTGACTTCCGCCCCCTTCACAGGAATAATTTCCTTTATGAAAGACGCGGGCGTAACGCCTTCCGGGATATTGCTAATCCAGGAATTGTCCTGATCCACCTCGAAAAGGTTGGAGACCACGTAAGCATCACTGCTCAATGAGGGAGGAGCCATCTGATAGAGAATAGTGGTTTTGTCTTCTGCAACCACCTTAAAATATACCTGATCGCTTACCAGTGTCTTCACATAAACCGTATCATAATTCAGCACTTGCAATGGCAGTATATGGCCATCCGCATCAACTACATTTAACGTTGCCAGATCGGGAACGATCAGACTATCCAGCACACTGGAAATGGTCTGCCCGTATTTCAACCCGCCAATGGTCCCTGTACTACCGTCAATTTCAACGGTAATGGTTGTGCCGTCAACAGGTTCCAGCACTGCATCACCATCCAGTGGATTATTAACGAGCAGGTAAGCAGTTTGGTTCTCTCCATTGGCAGATGTTACATGAAGAGTATCACCACCAGCCACATTGTCTTCTGCTGCCCTGACCGCTCCATCTGTAGCACTGTGAACCTCCAGTACCTGGTCTTCATGGCTCTTATCCACTTTACCCATGAATTCTGTCAGGGTGGTCGTTGTCATGTCACCCTGGATCGACTGGAGTCCCTGGTAGCCGGTACTCACCTTGTATACCAGGGAGGTGACCTTGGAAAGATGCGCTGTCACAGGATCCGCACTGTGGTTCCCGAAATCATCCAGTGCCCTGGGAAATTGAGCCATCCCATAACCCTCTATCGCGGTACTGGTGGCCATCCAGCCACATGAATCGGCATTCAGGCTCAAATCAGCCTCCAGTTCAGTAACACCCTGGTAAACGCTCGGTTTTCTCCAGAGCCATTTAGTCATACCACTCACGTCTACAGTATCCTGACCTACCCCAATATTCCATGGAGCTCCGCTCAGCCATCCGTAACAATCCACCAGTTCATAATCCTCAGGATCAATACCCACCTCTTTAGTTCCATTCAACACGGAGTCATTTAATATTTTAAATATCCATTTCTTGAAATCTCTATTCATTGGGTGAGCCAATGGTGCATTCCAATCTCCATCGTCCCATGTATTATTTGTCCAATCAAGATTCCTGGAAAAATCCGCTTCTGTTCGTGCTGCAACATCGGGCTGGAAACGATCCGGTTTGTGAACTGGATTTCCCTGCATTGACATATCGAAGGTCTCATGGGGTTTTACAATAGGATTAACCTTCGGATCGAATTTAAGGACCCAGCCTTTTGCAAGGAACTCAGAGAAATCTGGATATACGTAGCCTGGAACATATTTTTTGTACCTGTCGCGCCAGTTACTTACAGAATCACGTCCCATCTCCTCGGCCAACGCTGCGGCAGGAGTTGTGGCACCTGAGCCCAGAATAAGATAACGACTCAAATCCAGATCAACATCAGAGGGATTGTATATCTCCATCATATCGTTCGCCCAGTGCCAACGGACCTGTATTTCCGATATGAAGGGTTCTCCAATGAATGCCTGCCGCTCTTCCGGTGGTATATCCACATTGAACAATACCTTGTATGCATTGGTTACAGAATCATCTTCAGAAGTTACATGAATCGTTGTCGTCCGCTCCGCAGCAGATCCGAAAAGATTTGTTGCCGGTTGAATATTTACCATTGCGCCCAGAGACTGTGGTTTGGCAACAAGTGCAGGAACAGTTCGAGTGCCAAAGGGCAAGGTAATGGTGTAACTTATCCGACCAGAAGAAAAGTCAGGAAGGGTATCCCCCCTGATCCAGTCCAGAAGCTCATCCTCCGGATAATCCGGCCAGGTAATACTAAGCAGATCGGCATTGTCACTCGGTTCATAATCCATCACTGATAACACATAATCCCGTGTTACCGTCTCATCTTCAGAAGTTACTCTGAGTATATCACCATGTTTCACATCGGCCCGTTCAACGCCATCTACCCAGACCATCTCCCAGTTCGCTTCCGGCGCTTTTTCAAGGTACTTTCGCAAAGTATCAACCCTTGTACCAAAGGGAACAAACCAGATTGAATCTTTCCCCGGAATACCCTCTGATACCATATAATCCGTAGTCCACCCTGTCTGCAGGCCATCGGCATCGTAGGTTCTTCTTCGCTTTGGGTATACCCTTGCAATATTGGCAGCAGGTTCATCGACTGAGATTGTAAGGCTGACCTCTTCAAGGTCGTTTCCATAGGCATACAGAACCAACACATCTCCATCACGTGCAAGTATATGCGCAGAGTCCTCTGAAGCATTATCAGCAAGATCACTATCCAGAATGTAGTCCCAGCTCATTCCATCACCGAGTGTCAGGTCGTGAATGATCGAGTCTCCCCCCTGGGTGCCCCAGGGAACTGCCATGGTTCCGGCGGCAAGATCGATATCATAGAGCCCGGATGCAGCACTAATGCTATAATCACCATGGTTGCCTATCGTATAAGGATGTTTTGCCCATGCGTCTGCCACATTGTGTGGCATTAAAATCCATTCAGAATCTTCCGCACTGGTTCCCCTGGAAACATCAAAATCAATATTGCCTTTTGTTACATTGTTTTTTCTGACCAAAGAAAAGTTATTAGCCGCATTGTCCACACCGGCAATCGCTATATTATTGAAAGATGCTCTGCTTTCATCATCAAGTACCGTTGAATTGAATACGTCAATAACAAAGGAGTCATTGGGAGGAAAATACCACAGACAATGACCGCCAATAGTATTCATCCAAAACAGATCGTAATAGGGCACGATTGAATCAATTCCAAAGGCCAGCACTTCCGGCTTATTTACAAATTCGCCTGATGGGTTAAAGATTCCTTCACTAGCTAAAACCGGAAAATCTGTAAATTTGATCTTAGCTTCATTATTACCAAGGGTCATGTGTGTATATGGATATGGCAACCCGTTATATATGGCACGGTGGGAATCGGTAAAAGGAGCAATCACGAATGATTCTCCGGCTTCAAGTATACCGCTTAACTTTGTTCTCATTTCCGGATGTGTTGTCCAGGAACCCCTGCTGGCACTGATTACCAACTTTGTTTTATTGCCATTCTCATCAAAGCTGTAATTAAAATGGCTTCTCCCGTTGCCATTCACGGCAGTAATCCCGAATTGGGAAAGATTCAATGCTGTATCTCCAACATTCGTAATTTCAAGCCAGCCTGCAATATTGTTCATACTGACTTCGCTAATGATCAGCCTGGGTATAGTGTCTTGCGACCAGACCGCCAGAGTCATCATTAGTAGTGTTAACAGTGTAGTAATTCTTCTCATAATAAAAAACAGTTTTAGTTAAAAAATTCAATTACTGGATTAAAACGAAGTAATGTTTGTAAAAATGACCAAAATAAACAAAACTTACAGGGTGCAAAAAAGATCAAAGAATGGGGGTAATTCGACCCATCCGGAACCTTGTCCTTTTTCTTGTTAAACGCACCTTAGAAAAATCATCAACTAACCAATGAAACGGGCAGCCCTTCCACACAATTTATTCCCAAAGTGAGTTTTACAGTCAGCAAACTTAAGAATGCGGAGTGCTTATTAACGCAAAGTAATTGGTTACAGCAATGAATCATGCAACAAGACCTGAGGTATGAAATATTCACGGTGATAACAAGGATAACCTCAAATATGCTAATTTACACCCTATGAATAAACAAATCACACACCTTTTTCAAAATTTTAATTCAACTATCTTTATACTTTCATCCTACGTTTTTAAAAAACACCAAATTGTTTTTATGAGTTTGATCAGATCATCGACACAATTAACTAACAAGGATATGCTGACAAAACTGATGAATAGATTGTTGCTCTTAACATTACTTCTATTATTCAACGGTTGTAAAGACATTTACGATCAGGCGAAATATAATCCTCCCGACTGGTTGGCAGGAAAGGTTTTTGTACAAGTATCGGAACAGGATAATCTGACCCTGTTCACGGAGTGTTTGCGCAGGGTGGGAATGGATACAATCCTGGATGTATCTGGCAGCTTTACTGTATTTGCCCCCTCTGATGAAGCCATGAATCAGTACCTGTCCGAGAATGGATATCAGGATGTAAGTGACATACCAAAAGAGGTAGTTGACCCAATCGTAAAATACCATATTATCCAGAATGCCTGGAGCAGGAACCAACTGCAGAAACTGGATTTGGATGGCTGGATTGATCCACGGGATCCGAAAAGCAAACCAAGGGCTTATAAAAGGCAAACCCTTTTGAAAAACTCAAATGAGAAATACTGGGTCACAACCCAAAACCAGGAGGAAGTGATCCTGGCTGATTCTGCAAATGCGAAGCAATACAAGAAGGTATATACCCGATCCCGTAAATATGTTCCCATCTTTTTTGACGAATTCTTCGAGGTTTTTGATCTTTCACCGCAAGATTACAGCTTCTATTTTAACAGGGACTATCAACCGGGTAATATTTATTATGCAGGTGCCAGGATAACCCAGGATGAAATATTTGCTGAAAATGGTTTTGTATATGTAATCGACAAAGTGGTAAAACCCATGCTGAACGCCAAAGAAATGTTGGAAAGAAAAAATCCAGGAGAGTCATACCAAACCTTCCTGAATCTGATTTACCAGTTCCCCGATTTCAGATCAAACCTGCAAGCGACTTTTAACCAGCAAGATGCCAGGGAAGGAAAGCTATTTGATACGCTTTTTAATCTCAGCTTTCCTATGCTTCCTTTTGATATTCATGAAGAATTGACCGGACCGAACCTGAATAATTCCAATTACACCTACTTATATCATAATGGTGTATATGTTCCAACGGATGAAGCTTTTCAATCCTTTCTTAACGACGTAGTGTTGTCTACCTCTGGTTTGCCTCACTGGAACAGCTTTGAAGATTTACCTGGTCGCGTAAAGCAAATCATTGTCCAGTCACACTTTGCCACTACCCCCGTTTATCCTTCAGATATGAGTGGGGGATTTGAGGATGCTAACGGAAGTATTATCTACATTGATGAGTCGGACATTATCAGAAAAGAGTTTGGCAGCAACTGTACCTTTTTGGGCCTCAATAAGACCATCGCACCCCGGGCACTTACCAGCATTGCAGCACCGGTATATCTCAGGCCCGGTTATTCGATTTTCATCTATGCAATTGAGTATTCGAAAGTATTGAATGCCCTTACCAAGCGCAATAAGGAGTATTGCTTTTTCCCGATCCCTGACCAAGTATTGGAATTGGACTCATCACTGCTCATTAACTGGGTCGACCGCGAACGTGAGATATATCGTTTCAGAGCTTTAAACAGGGCCGACATGTTAATGACAGGAATGTCCGCCTCCGAACTTGGTAAGCGGATTCTGAACCAGGTAGGAACTTCTTTGCCCACGGGAAGTGCCGACAAGGAGTTTATCGAAACCCTCGGCGGGAAACTGATTATCTGGAACAACCTGGATAATACTGTGCAGGGAAGTGCTGCCAACGTTTTCGGTTACAAGGGCGATTCCATCATTAAGGTAAACCCCGTTCTCTTGGAAGAACCTACTGATAACGGGATAACTTACAGCGTAAATTCATGGTTTAGTCACACATCGGGTGATATGTATGCCAGAATCTCCAGATATTCAAAGTTTCGCAGCCTGATGCAAAAAGCAGGTATGTTTGACCCAAAAACTTTCAGGTTTCCTTTCCTCACCGAGGGAGAGTTCTATACAATATTCATTCCCTCAACTGAAGCCATGGAGAATTACGGAGTGGATTCGCTTTCCATTGAGGATCTCACTGCGTTCATACGGTTTCATTTTGTTAAGGGCGAAAAGATATTTACCGACAACAAGAAAGCCTGGAAGGATTACGAAACTTTAAGGGTAGATGAATCCTCCACTACATTCAATACATACTACTCTACCCTCAACATACGGCCGGGCAGGGATGTAATCGATATACTTGATGAAGACGGGAACCCGTACGTAACAATTCACGAAACTTCAGGAAAAAACAACATCCCTATCTTTTATGATACTGATAAATCGCCGGACAGTAATTCCGAAACGGATATGATCATAACTGCCGTTGCACATGAAATTGATACTGTTCTAATCAAACAATAACCCTACATTAGTTATATGAAAACAGGGAAAATTATAGCCGCATTTATCTTTCTGATCCTCGTTTGTATCGAAAGTCAGGCTCAGAACAAAGTCGTTTTGAGAGGAAATGTTAAAGACGCAAAGACCGGTGAACTTCTGATCGGTGTGAATGTAATCGAATATGATAAAGACAGGAGAATCGTTGGTGGAACCATTACAGATGTGAATGGAAACTATGTATTGAATGTGACCAACTCTGATGCAATTATCAGTTTCAGTGTAATAGGTTACACGGCAAAGGAATTTCCGCTGCAAGACAGAACCACATTAAATGTTGAGCTGGAATCTGAAAGCTATGATCTTGAAGAGATTGTCATTACTGCAAAATCCACTGCTGACCCATTGACTGGAATTGCTGATAGGAATATGGCCAGTTCAAGGGTAAAGGTCGATATGTCAGAAATGAGTCATCTCGGGGCGGTCTCGGCCGAAGAGGCGCTGGTCGGCAAGGTTACCGGTTTGGATATCATGTCACTTTCCGGCGATCCGGGGAGCGGCTCGTCCCTCGTGATCAGGGGATTGGGTTCATTGGGTAATGCCAGGCCGCTGATTGTAATTGACGGTGTGCCGCAAACAATATCTATCAGTTCTGATTTTACATTTACCTCTGCAGATATGGAAGATATCGGCGATCTGGTCAATATAGCTCCACAGGATATCAAATCCATTGAGGTATTGAAAGATGCCGGATCAACGGCTCAGTGGGGTTCCAAAGGAGCTGATGGTGTCCTTCAGATCGAAACTTTCAGGGGCAGGAAAGGAAAGACCAGATTCGACTACCAGGGCAAATATACACTGAATTACCAGCCCCCACCCATTCCGATGCTTAACGGAAACGAGTATATTATGCTTCAACTGGAGGAGTGGCATAATGCCCAGGGGATATTTGAATTGCCTCCGGAGATAGCTTTTGACCCTACATTCATCGATTTTTACAACTATAACAAAAATACCGACTGGGTAGATGCCGTCACCCAGAATGGTTTTATTAATGAACAGTCTTTCAGACTATCGGGTGGTGGTGAAAAAACCAGATACTATGCATCCCTGAACCTACACGACAATGTAGGAACAACCATCAATACCGGACTACAAAGGATTACCACAAGGATAAACCTGGATTACAATGTCTCCACTAAACTTCGTTTTTCTATTGAGTTTAGTTATACCGACACTCACAGGGATAATAACTACGAGTTTCGTGTGGCTGACGAAGTGTCTGGCAGGATCAAGAATACCAATATCAGGGAAATGGCCTACAGAAAGGCCCCTAATATGAGCATTTATGAATATGATAACCAGGGAAGGCTCACCGGTGAGTTTTTCACCCCTATCTATAGCTACCAGGGAACAGGTACGGACTATTTTAATCCGGTTGCCGTAGGCGAATTAAGTAGCAATGATATGCAGGAATACCGGGTTATGAACAACTATTCCCTGCACTATAACATATTTCCATGGGTCAGGTTCCAGCAACTGATATCATTCCAGTACTTAAATAAGAATGTTGCCAGCTTCCTCCCTTACAACGCAATTGGAGCCGATTGGTTAAATTCAAAAAATAACGAGACTTTTGAACGAGACCAAACAATTACTCAGATCATTACACGAACTCAACTCTTCTTTAATCCCAGAATCAACTCAAATCATGTGATCAACGGAAGTCTGATGTTCGAAACTGACCAGCAACTTAATGAATTTGTCGCCGTTGGCGGACGAAATGGTCCGAGTGTTGCTATTCAGGATCCGGCTGCCGGTTTGCCAGTCAACTTAATCAATTCCAAATTAGAGGAAACACATGTCCTGGGTTCTTTTGCCAGCATCAGTTATGTCTTGATGGACCGTTATATTCTCCAGGGAAATCTTCGTGCAGATGCCAGTTCCAGGTTTGGAAGCAATAGCCGCTGGGGTTTATTTCCAAGTTTCGGGGCAGCATGGAGATTCTCCAGCGAGCCATTCATGGATGGTTTTAAACTACTTTCTGATGGAAAAATCAATTATAGTTATGGACTGGCAGGGAAACAACCTGGGGGTGCATATGACCGGCATGGTATTTATAATACACCGCGAATACCCCAATATATCCAGAATCCCATCGTGGTGCAGGAACAGATACAACTGGCCAATCTCAAATGGCAAACCGTATACTCGCACAATTTAAAGCTAGACCTGGGATTTATGGAGGACCGGTTCACAATTGTCGGCGAACTCTATAAAAAAATCACTAAAGACTTACTCTGGAAGAATTACAAGATACCCAAATCGTCGGGATACCCAACTCTGAATTGGTTTAACGGGGGAAGTGTTGAGAACAAGGGTTGGGAACTGGCCCTCTATGCCAATCCTGTCAGGACAAACAATACAAGCGTCAATCTTAATTTTAATATCTCCAGAAACATCAATTCATTCCTTGAATTTCCGGATAACTTTAACACTGAGCGGGACCAGAATATAGGGAATTATCAATACCCAAGAAGGGCCAAATTGGGTGAGCCGGTTGGCTCTTTTTATGGATTTAATTATCTGGGCGTATGGCCATCTGATGACGCGGTTATTGCAACAAACGAGGATGATAATCCTCTGCTCGATGTAAACGGCGATCACATTCCACTAACGTATAAAGGCACCTATATTTTTCAGGGTGGTGACGCCAACTATGAAGACCGAAATCACGATGGAGTTATAGATATTTACGATGTGATCAACCTGGGAGATTCCAACCCTGATTTCATTGGTGGATTTGGAAGCAATATCGGCTGGAAGAATTACAGGGTATCCATGCAGTGGTATTACCGGACCGGATTCATGATCGTCAATGAGATTGCCATGAGAACTGAAGGGATGCTTGGAAGAGATAACCAGAGTAAAGCCGTTCTGCATCGCTGGCGGTCGCAGGGACAGGATGCGGAGGATATCATTCCTCGTGCCTACCTGAATCACCCGGCCAATAACCTGGGATCAAACCGCTACGTCGAGCCCGGTGATTTTTTAAGACTTGTCAATCTTACTCTTTCTTATAAATTACCTAAGGAGGTATGCAACAGGATTCGTGTGCGTACCATAGATATGGCATTTACCATGAGAAGGATTCTTACTTTGACGAATTATAGTGGTCAGGATCCGGAAGTCCCCCAAATCGTCCGCGATCCCTTCTGGTTCGGGACGGACAACGCCCGAACCCCGCCACCCAAAGAATTTACCTTAAGCATTGCTGTCGGATTCTAAAAAATTAATCAATGAAATTAAGAAAAATAGTCAGTTTATTATTTATAGTTCTTCCTTTGCTAATCTCATCAGGATGCAATGACTGGCTGGAATTGGCTCCTCCGGATGGACTGGTAAAGGATGAATACTGGAAATCAAAAGAAGATATTGAGGCGGTACTAATGGGAGCATACCAACAATTCGCCCAATTGGATGAACGTCTTTTTCTCTATGGTGAATTGCGGGGCGATTTATTGACCGATGATAGCAATACACCAGGATATCAACGTTTGATAATGGAGGCGAATATCTACCCGGACAACGCCCTGTGCGACTGGAACGATTTTTACCTGGTGATTAACTATTGTAATTTAGTGCTGAAATATATCCCCATCATCCAGGAGACCGACCAGACTTTTTCAAATATTCAGAGCCTGGGATTTGAAGCGGAGGCTTTGTATCTGCGCGGACTGGCCTATTTTTACCTGGTCAGAATTTGGAAAGAGGTCCCCCTTATCCTTGACGCATCTGAAGAGGATGATGTCGATTTCTATTTGCCAAAAAGCACTGAAGAGGAGGTACTCACCGCTATAGAAGAAGATTTAAAAAGAACCCTCGGATTTGTTACTGATGAATACGGAACCCTGGAACAAAACAAGGGAAGGGCCAACAGAGGGGCCATCCTGGCTCTCCTGGCCGACATCAATCTCTGGCAGTATGAGTACGATGAAGTGATCGATTATGTTGAACGAATCGAAGATTTGGAATATTTCCTGCTCCCCGCTGCGCAATGGTTTGATAATTTTTTTCCGGGTAATTCACTCTCAAGCATATTTGAATTCCAATTTAACAGTAGCCTGGAGCAGCCTTCTGACCTCTTTTTTTACACATATTTCAATATCGGTTATTATAAAGCCAGTGAAACGGCTTTGGAATTATTGGCCCCTGAACGTTCCGGTGAAATATACAGGGGTCGCGGTTCTCTGCGCGGAACCGACGGCGCAATCTGGAAATACTGCGGTAGTGCTCCTGATGAACAAACCCTGCGACCCAGTTCCGAAACCAGAGATGCCAACTGGATCGTTTATCGTTACGCAGATGTTCTGCTAATGAAGGCAGAAGCCTTATCCCAAACAGGAAGATATCAGGATGCTCTCACCATCATTAACGAAATCAGGACCCAGGCATTGGTCAGCCCTTTAAGTTTGGATGAGACAGCCGAGGCCTTTGAAAATGCAATCATGGATGAACGCGTCAGGGAACTGGCTTTCGAGGGAAAAAGATGGTTCGATCTGGTCAGGCTGGGCCGCAGGAACAATTATGCCAGGAAAAATTACCTGATTGAGATCATTATTGACAAAGTACCATCCACCCAAAAATTAGTGCTTGCTACAAAACTAACGGATCCTTTCAGCTGGTTCCTTCCTATTCAGGAAGATGAACTTGAAAGAAACAACCAACTTGTGCAGAATCCGTATTATGCTGTTTTTTCAGATGAAAATTAAAAAACATAACATGATCAAAATAACACCTTTAATTTTTGTTGGAATCGCATTTCTTTGGAGTTGCATCGATCCTGTCGAAGCACCAGAAGCTTTCGTTGATGAGGATATCTTCCTCATCGCAGACTACATTGAGGACCATCAGGATACATATTCAAAATTTTACAGAGTGATGATCGAGGGAGATTTAATAGATCCCCTGAGTGCCTACAACCCTTTCGGAAATGGGTTTACACTTTTTCTTCCGACCGATGAAGCCTTTGACAGGTATATCCAGAACAACGATTCCTATTCCAGTTTTGAAGCGCTTATTGAGGACAAGGAATTCGTGAGAGTCCTGGGAAGATACCACCTGGTGAATATAGGATTGAAATCGAATGAATTTCCTTATGGTGCACTCCCCGACACAACTGCAACAGGCGATGTCCTGACCATCGGATTTAGCACCAGCTTCGATTCCACTATCTACAAGGTAAACAATGTAGCCTCAGTAACACAGCCCAACCTTGAGATGGTCAACGGTTACATCCACGAAATATCGGAAGTACTAAAGCCCATCAATTTTCCTGGAGTTGAGTGGCTTCAGAACGAAGATGGATACTCCATTCTGAGCGGAGCGCTTACTTTGGCAGGAATTACCGATACATTAGGGATTTATCGCACCACAGGACCGGGTCAGGTGATCCGAAACAAATATACAATTCTTGCGGAACACGACAGTATATTCCAGAGGAATGGAATCCAGTCTGTGGATGACCTGTTGGAAAGATATAATACGCCAGGGCTCACTCCCGATGATCCGGATAACCAGTTTTTCCAGTTTGCCGCCTATCATGTGCTTGAAGGTGATTACTTCCTGGTTGACTTTGAGGTCACCCGAAACTATAACACATATGCCAGTGCACCTGTAAGGATTCAAACAGGACTGGAATTAAGACTGAATCCCGGGGTGGACACATTCAGATTAGAGATTTCCGAAATGGGTGACACCACAGCGATCAGACATATTGGTCTTTTCTACCAGGAAAGCGATATCAACTCCAAGACAGGCCCTATCCATCTTATTGATCAGGTATTGGAGTATTATATCCCCCCGACCTCAGAACAAATCTTCCAGTTTTATGAGGCTCCCCCGATCAACAATCTAAGAAATACACAGGGAACCCATGATTTACTTAAGGTTGATCAGGATGATTTAGAGGTGATTACCTTTACCGGACCGGACGAGATCATCTATTATAAAACTACGTCCAATTCTGAAAATGCTTTTAGTAAAGATTATATTCAGATTAATGGTAATTTCACTATCAGTTATACCATTCCGAAAATTCTTCCCGGCAAATACAAGGTTTATCTCAGGGCACACGGTTTTAATCGAAACGATGAAAATGCCACGATCCTTGTATTCATGGACGGGAAACAGTTGGGAGGCTCAATTAACCTGAACAGTGGAGGTTTAGCCAATAATCCTTATAACGTAAATAACCAACTCGGTTATTTGGTAGGAGGAGTTGAATTTTCAAATTATAAGGAACATACAGTGACCGTCGAATCCTTTATTCCCGGGAGGTTCATCTGGGATTACATCAGATTCGTACCTGATAAATAGATAACATGTTTTAAATGGTATATTGCAAATGAAAAGAACAATGAAGCATAAGAGTTTGCTAGTGGCATTGAGTTTGCTTGTTGCTTGCAGCTGCAATCCGCCGGATTGGGACGAGCATTATAATAACCCTCCTGCGAGTGTCAATATGAAACTCTGGGATGCAGTGAAAGCTGAATCGAACTATTCCGAATTCACATCCCTGATCAGTTCCTATAATTTGGACACTCTGTTTAATAAAAATCAGTCGTACACCCTGTTTATTCCCAACAATGATGCAATTTCACAGCTAACTCCTGAGGATACCAGTGGAATCATGCGTCAGATCTTGCTCTACCATATTTCCAATACCGTTTTCCTGCCAAGGAACGTCAAAGGTTTCAGAAAACTACAGAATCTGACAAATAAGTATGTAGGGGTGGAAAAACTTCCCGGGTATTTCAGCTATGACCTGATCCCCATTGAATACAGCAGTCCGCTCTATCTTGACGGGGTATATCACGAGCTTAGCCAACCTGCCCAGCCCAGACCAAACCTCTATGAGTTCACTGAGAGGTTTAGCTCCGTTATCAGGGATTATATCGATCTGACCGACTCGGTATATCTGGATAAATCGAACAGCAAGCCGCTCGGATTCGATGATTCAGGCAATACTATATATGATTCCGTATTTAATAGAATTAACCGTTTTGAGCGTGACTACTTCCCTGTGAGTCAGGAAAGCAGGAACAAAACTGCAACATTTGTACTCTTTACACAGGAGCAGTATATCGAAGCCCTGAATGAAATGGGGCAAATTCTGGGTGGTTCTTTCAACAATTTCGAAGATATCCCCGAAATCTGGCAATTCCAGACCCTTTTACCTGCCTTGATGGAGAACAGCCTGTATGAAAACAATCTTGAATACACTGATTTCCGGGATACCATGATTAGTGTAACAGGAGACACAGTCTATATTGAACCGGGAAATATTGATCCTGAATCTAAATTCCTTTGCAGTAACGGGGTAACCTATACCTATCTCGATTTTAAAGTCCCGGAATATCTTTACAAAGGCGAACAACGCATAGAGGGTGAAGATCTCCTCGACTCGATTGGTCCAAGCATCTGGGCCTGGAAACCTGATATTAAGATTGATGGTATCACAGTGCGGCCAAGTCGTGAATCTCTTACTGAAGCCTCTGAAGGTTTTCTTGCCAGTGTCTCTTTTCCCACTCGTAATTTCCTGGAGGAGTGGAGCATCACATTCAAGTTCAAAAACATCTTTCCCATGCGCTACAGACTGGAATGGGGAGCGAGTTTCAGACCATCAGGCAATTACTCGATCTACGTAAATGGTGAAATTCTGGAATATAGCGACAGGTATGGTCGACCTCAGACGATATTCGACACCGATGAACTGAGTTTGGTAACCAGGTCCGTCACAGGAGATAAGTTTGTGCCCGTAGGAAACGTAAACAAAAGAGATTACTGGGTGGAGAATATTACCGAATTTGGCGATGTTGAAATAAAGATTTTGTACACCGGACCTGGATCAAAAGATTTAAACGGTTTCAGCCTCGACTACGTAAGCCTTTTCCCGGCTGAATAATTGTATACAACACCTTATCTTATGAATAGTAATAAAATAAATCAGGTAAAATACTTTTTAATTTGGCTTCTGTGTTTTGTAAGCTTAACTTTTTTAAGTAACCGAACATATGGACAGGATTCACTGCGCGTAACTGGAACCGTAAAGGGTGATTCAGGAGAACCGGTGGAAGGCGTTTCTGTGAGTGTGGAGGGAGTATTGGGGACTCCTGCAGTTACGGATGAAAATGGTCAATTCCAAGTCACAACTCCTGGAGGTGATGCATGGATTATGATCAACCCCGTGGATACATACAAGAGTAAGCGCATTTATCTGAATAACAGAAAAAGTCTGATTCTACAGCTTACACCGATCGACATGGAATCAGGATACGATCTGATCAATGACCAGTTCGGTCCCAAACTTAGAAGGGACTTTGTTGGTGCTTTCAGTGCTCAGGACCCTAAAGGGTCAAGGCACTACCCCAATCAGACTGTTGACCAGTTCTTTCAAAACAAGATCCCAGGTCTGTGGGCTACTGTACAGTCCGGAATGCCCCTCTCCGGGACCACAACATTCCTTAGAGGCATCCGCTCTATGCATACCACAAGTCAGCCATTGTATATCGTAGACGGTCTTCCGCTGGAGGCTCCTGGAATGTTTCAATCAAATCTTTCGGGTTATGATTATAACCCGCTCTCCACCCTTGAACCCAATGATATTACTAATATTACCATCCTCAAAGATTACCTTGGCAGCTCACATTACGGTGTAAGGGGATCCAATGGAGTGGTGCTGATTGAAACATTGAAACCCACCGAACTCCAAACAACCATTAATTTTTCATATCGCACTGGCTTTAGTCTTCAACCCGACAGGATACCCCAGCTTAACAGCGATCAATATAAAACATTCGCCAATGAAGTATTGATGTCTTCAGGACTATATGAAGAAAACTACACCAGGGAGTTTTTCCAACTCTTTGCCACGGAGAATGATCCGGAGTATTTTAAGTATAATAAGAATACCAACTGGCAGGATTATATTTTCCGGGATGCACTTATGAATGATTTTTTTCTGAACGTGATGGGTGGTGATGAAATCGCGCGGTATGGATTATCATTTAGCTATCTTAAATACGAGGGAATTATCAAAGATACCGATGCAAGTCGTGTAAACGCCAGGTTTGTGGGATCTTTTAATATTTTCGATTGGTTAAGGATGTACATCAGTACAAACCTGAGTACCAACAATGCTTCACTCAATGAATCGGTGCTCTCTGAGAAAACCAGTCCCATACTCACCTCCCTGTTCAAGGCACCGATCCTCTATCCTTTTCAATTTGATGAAGACGGACAGGAGCTTAGTGTTGTTGAGCATGTGAACTCCCTTGGAATAAGTAATCCGGTTTCCATAATCGATAAGTTTGAAGGATCGAACAAGAACTACCGTTTTACAACATCCTTCAAAGTGGAAGGGGATCTATGGCAGGACCACCTGAAATGGACCTCTATGTTGGGAATAAACCTCAACTCTCTGACTGAAAGTATTTTTATGCCAAACACCGGAATGGAACTCTATTATAATGATGAGGCATGGAATGTCATTAAAAAAATGAATAATAATTTTTATTCAATTTATTCAGACAACTTTATCACTTTTAATCATAGCATTAATGAAAAGCATTTGATTAATGCTGCAGCTGGAGTTCGTATTCATCAGAATTCTTTAGATATCGACTGGGGAATTGCAAAAAATGCGCATGAAAAAGATGAATACAGACAATTGCAGGATGGCACCTCTTTTCTTAGAGAGATGGGAGGTGATGATGCTAATTGGAACCGCCTGGGATCCTATGCCAATGCTTCTTACAGCTATCTGAACAGATACATAATGGAAGCAGGGCTTGTGGGCGAATTCTCCTCAAGAGTCGGAAAAAATGCCCAGGATATGTTCCTGATAGGAGAGATACCCTTCGGCATTTTTTATTCTGCAGGTGTCGCCTGGAGAATCAGCTCAGAGCAATTCATGAAAAATATATACTGGCTTGAAGAACTTAAGTTAAGATTTACTTACGGGGAGGCGGGCAACGATGATATTGGAAACCTCGCGGGCCTTGATTATTATACTGCGGATCACTACAGGGAAACCTCTGCTATGATTCCGGGGATTTTAATAGACCAGTCAATAAAGTTCGAGCGTAATAAGCAGGTCAATGCAGGCATTGATCTTAGTCTTTTTAGTGATAGAATTTCCCTGACCGCCGACTGGTTCAATATCAAGACAGAGGATATGTTTGTTTATGAACCGCAACCAACCTTTATGGGATTTGATTTGATTCCCACAAATAATGGTGAACTTTCGAACCGGGGATGGGAGTTGAGTTTTTATTCTCGCATCTTTAATTTAAAAAAACTTAAGGTAGATATCTCTTTGCAATTGGCCGGATTTCAAAACAGGGTTGAATCCATTAAAAATGATGCAGTAGTTACTCCATTCCCAGGAGGATACTTCATTTCCCGCATAGGTGAGCCAGTACTCAGTTTTTACGGATACAACTACTTGGGTATCTATTCAACCGAAGCGGAAGCGGAAAATGAAGGACTGGTGAATGGAAAAGGGATTGCTTTCGGATCTGGAGATGCACGTTTCGAGGATATTTCAGGCCCAGAGGGAATACCCGATGGGGTTATCAATGAATTGGACAGGATCAACCTGGGATCACCTATTCCTAAGTTGTATGGAGGAGCAACTACCACGTTCAGTTACGGCAGATGGTCCGTTAGTGCAAATCTTCAGATTGTAACAGGCCAAAAAGTATTCAATTATGTCCGGTATGAGAATGAGAAAATGACTGATCTTTCCAACCAGAGTACCCATACGCTTTCACGCTGGACTTATGAAGGCCAAAAGACCAATGTTCCGAGGGCTTTATATAACGATCCGATCGGTAATAGCGAATTCTCTTCCCGCTGGATTGAAGATGGATCCTACATGAGAATCAAGTATTTAACATTGTCATACAGCATACCCCAGAAGTTATGGCTATTAAGAAATCTGGAGGTTTTTGCTACAGCAACAAATCTTTATACGTTTACTAAATATCTTGGGTATGACCCCGAATTCAGCTTTTCCTACTCCATTCTTGAACAAGGTATAGATTATGGGTTTATGCCGCATACACAAAGCTATATCCTGGGAGTCAGGATTGGCCTATAAATCAGGAAAACTTATGAAAACTAAAGAGCAAATAAACAATACAATCAAAATTTACATTCCAATCTTATTCATGGCTGTAATGCTATTTTCAACATCATGTGAGAACTTTTTCGATCCCGAACAGGAACTTGTGCTTGAAACAGAGAACTTTTATAAAGACTGGAGCGAATACCGTTCCGCTGAAATGGGCCTCTATGCATTGCAGCAGAATCTAGTTGACCAGATTGTAATATTGGGAGAACTCAGGGCAGATCTTTTAGAGATTACCCCTAATGCAGACAAAGATTTAATTGAAGTGTACAATTTTCAAATAACCAGAGAGAATAAGTTTGCATCTCCGGTTAACTTCTACAAGCTTATCGGAGCATGTAACAAATTGATCAACAAGCTTGAATCCTCACACCCTGAGGTGCTTTCCGAAGAGGATCCAACTGATTATGACAGGCTTTATGGGGAAGCAAAATGCATGCGGGCATGGGCCTATTTCAATGCAGTACGGATATATGGTAAAATTCCCTATATCTGGCCGTCTCTTACGTCAGCCTCTGAGATCAATGATTATGTAAACTCTACAATTGTTTATATCGACTCTGTTGATATCAAGTTTCACCCCGGGGGGTATTTTAATGATACCATTTTTAATACGCCTGATACGCTTAACAGGATTTTCTTAGACCTTGACCAGGTGGTCGACACTTTCACCGTCGAACTGGAAAGGGATATAAAGGCAGTAGGAGTTATCCACAATAAGGATAATTTTGATGCAACCTGGGATGTAACTATCTGGACATATTACGCTTATAAATGTCTCCTGGGCCAAATGTATTTGTATCAGGGAGACTATGTAAATGCGGAAAAGCATTTCAGACCGATCCTGTACAATACTGATTCTGAAACCAATGCTATAAAATACGGCCTTGATAACAGATTCGCCTATAATAGTTGGAAAAATATTTTTGCCGGATTGGATAGTTATGAGCATATCTTAACCCTTTGGTTTGGTAAGTCATACCAACAGCAACACAATCTGCAGCGATACTTTGACAAAGAATTGCCCAATCAGTATATGATCAAACCAACTACTATTGCAGTGCACAACTGGGAAACACAGTGGGAAGGAATGCGTTATCCTCGAAACATTATAGATCCGAATAATGTGGAAATGAGAAGTATAGGAACACCTGGAGATCTTTATCGTGGCCATGGTATATCTTACGCTTATTTTAAAGGGTCTTCGGTTCTGACTCAAGGCACTGTAAGGGATATGTTAGATTTTAAGAGACAGCAGCTTCCAAAAGATGTCGAAAGGATAATGAGTGGAGTAGACACGATGGTCTATAAATACACTTATGGCAAGCAACCCTATGATCAGGATGCCAATTTTATAATTTACAGAGCCGCCGGTATTCATCTATATATGGCAGAGATATCTGCAAGGTGGGAATGGGATCATTCGGATGATGGTTCCGGCAGCAATATCATTCCTGAACTGAATTTGGGATTAAAGATTATTAATAATGGGAATTATTCCACAAATCCCAATAGACAATTAGGGGTCAGGGGCCGGGTTGGATTTGGAGGAGAAGATTTACATCAGGACAGGGAAAATGATGATATTATTGTTGCTGGCAGAATTTACATTCATGATCTGTTTACAAATGAGGTTATCGGATACGAGGATTATCCAACTTTAGCAGAAAAACAAGACTATTTTGAGAATGAAATAATGGAGGAGCGGGCCAGGGAACTTGCATTTGAAGGTGATCGGTTCTTCGATCTTATCAGGATCGCTAAGCGAAGAAATGACCCATCCTACCTGGCAGATAAGGTAGCCCAAAAATTCCGCGGGGCAAGACGGGAACAAATCCGTACACTCCTGATGGATGAAAATAACTGGTATGTTCCGTTTTATGAATAAGGATGTAAGTAACGAATAACTATAAGGAGCTATGCTTTATCTATGGGTGAGCTATACTTGGAAAAGCTGAATTTCTGGAAAATTCCTTACACTCGGCATGCCAGGGCAACTTATGGATTGATGCCAGTTTACCCGAATTGAATACATAATACGATGAAACCCCAGACCTGAGTCCTGCCTTCCTGGACACTTCAGCCAGTTCTATTCGTACTTCGGTTTTTCTGAAACGGTGGACACCTGTTGCGGTTTCATGATGTCATTCCAATGAGAATGATCAATGCCGGCTGCAAACATTTATAAGTTTTCATATCAATTCAATTATTATCCATTTGTAACAATCAGTTCTTATGAAGGTAGATCAACCCGCAATCATCTACAAACACCTTTCCCTTCCCATCTGAGACCCGTCTGAGATAAACGGTGGCTTTTGTCTGATCCGGGGCTGTACGAAACCTGACAAGCACCCGGTACCAGTAGGGTGCTTTGTTTTCCATGAACGGAGACTGTTGCTCTCCGTCATGGCTGTCCCTTACACCTATGCAGGCCAGTTCTCCCTTGTCGACCCGGAGAAAGGCTGCCAACTCGTACCAGGAGCCAGGCTCCAAACCGGTCACAGTTTGGAATACTTCACTCCTCGCACCTAACATCAAACTGGCAGCCCCCATCCTGATGGTGGCCGTATCCGGCGTGCCTTGTCCTTTGTGATCTCTCTCGACTTCCACTTGACCTGACGTCACCCAGGGCCGAATATGATCCTCATGTTCGAAAGCCGCATTCTCCAGACGGTTTCGGTGCAGTGGTTTCGACCTGGTTGTATCCAGCAAAGGAGGGTTCCCGAAATTGTGTCCGGCCCGCCAGTTTACTCCACCAAACTCATATGCTCCAAGATCCGGAGCCTTACCAATATAGGCATCATTGATGCCTTTCACTACAATCCCTGCATCAATACATTTTGAAGTCGGCTCCAGGAATTTATTATCTATCAATCCCTCGTAATTCTGCATGTTGTTTCCCCATGCATAATTTCCTGCAGATGTTAAACTGTATCTGGTAAAAATGTTATTGAAGAAACGACTGCCGTGCAGGTCGGGCAGATACTGATTTCCCCAATCAGAACGAAATCCATAATCATCGGAGGTAAAAGTATTATTGTAAGCAAGATGATACTGGGCATAATGATTGATGTGGAATCCGGAAAAACTTACTCCCCAAATTACGTTGTGATGCGACACTATATTCTGTGTCCCGTGATCATAGTATAGTCCCATATTAAGATGGGGAGCCAGGTTATCATGCATCCAATTGTAACGCACTTCTGTTCCATCTCCCTCAATTACATTCCCGTACGTAAGCCCATTATCGCTTGTCAGCATTCCTGCATGATACATATCGCAGAACTGGATAAGTGCTTTTTGCATGCCCCCGTAATCGATCATTGAACGTCCACTCCTGCAAAGTGTACAATGGCTTACAATGTTACCTTTCCCGCGAAGGGTAACACAGCTCGCATAGGTACCCAGATAATCTGTATCGTGGATGTAACAATTGTAGACAAGGTTGTACTTACCATCCAGTACGATCCCTGATGCTGCACTGTAAGCGATCTCGCAATTACGCACTTCACAATGCTTTCCCAGTATCATCACTCCTGTCCCGACTGGACTGCGATAAAGTCGGTTGGCCTCGGACGAGTGATACGGGTAAAGGATTTCCAAACCATCAAGGATCACTTTTTCTGACTTACTGTCAGTTGCGATCGTTGCAGCAAAAATATCTATATCCATAATTTGAATGTTCGAAAGACCCGAAAGATCAAAGGCCAGATGACGGCGTTTAATATAAAATGGTTCTGACGGAAATGTGCCTTCGGGTCGATAAATATAGAGATACCCCTCCGTGTTGTCATAATACCATTCATTGGTTGTATCCAGTGCTGCCAGACAGCCGTAAAGGAAGTAGTCTGCCCCCGGTGTGGTAACGTGCCGCTTGGGTGCGGGGAAAGGTGCCAGATCCTCAATCACGAGGCTTCCCTTTGCAAAGGAGATGACCCTGGTGGTCCAGTCCGACCAGTATTTGGGTGCATGTACCCATACCCCAGCACCGGACCAATCAAGATCGGGCAGGTCTGGATCAACGATCATATCAGGAGTGCTGCCTTTCTCCATGACTGCCAATGTAGGTATCAGAGGATCGCTTCCCGAGTTGGGCCAACGTGCCTCAATCAGCATATGATCTCCCAGGAACACCTGGTTCTCATGTTCCATTTCCATTTCAATCTCTGCCCGGAAGAACCCGCCCTTCCGTTTCTCCCAGCGTTCAGGTGCTACCGGATCGGCTCCGGTAATAATTACGCTCCCCTTTTTTCCTGAAGGCTTGAAAATAATCGGACGATCCTCTGTTCCGGAGAAAGAGGGACGTACTGATTCAGAATAGATTCCCGGGGCAATCAGGCATAAATCTCCCGGCTGCATTACGTCAGCGGCTTCCTGTATTGTTTGAAAAGGTTTATATTTCGAACCATCCCCTCCGCTATTTACAGTGGCATCCACATAGTATTGTTGCGTAAATCCGGGTAGGGAGATGAAAAGTGCCAGATAAATAAGGTGTTTCATATTCAATTCACAGGTTTAGTTAGTTCGGTTTTTTTCCTGTTGAGCGTGGACGGGGGCCTGCGTTTTCTCCAGTGCTCCTCAATCTGTTCCAGGGTAACTCCTTTCGTTTCAGGAATAAAGTGATATCCCCATATAATCGAGAGAATACCCAGAAGCGCGTAAAGCCAAAAAGCACCTGAGGGGGTAAGTGCATTGACCAGCTTTAAGAAGGTGAATGCAATGATCCCGTTGAACACCCAATTTGACAAGGACCCCATACTCATTCCGATCCCCCGTACCTTTAACGGGAAAATTTCTGAGAGGATCAGCCAGCCGAGAGGACCGAGACTGATGGAGAAAAACCCGACATAAAACAACATGCAAATCATAGCGATATACTTCAAAGAATCCCCAAGTTGATTTTCGAAATGAAAGGCAAACCCGATCCCAATCAGACCCAATACCATTCCGGAAAGACCGGTAAAAAAGAGAGGACGCCTGCCCACACGATCGATAATTAAAACCGATACAATGGTACAGATTACTATGAAGATTCCCAGAATAACAGATGGCAGAATGGTCATGGCATTGCTTTCAATCCCTGCGATCCTGAATATTTTAGGAGAATAATAAATAATCGTATTGATCCCTGTCATCTGCTGAAAGAACATAATACCCATGCCTATAATAAGAGGATTCCGAAGCCAGGGCCTAAAAAGACCATCCCAACCTTCTTTTTCAGATTCCCGTAAAATATCCTTTTGCATATCCTGAACAGCCTTATCAACCAGTTCAGGGCGCTCCACTTTACTTAGAATTTTTCGACTCTCTTCGGCCCTACCTTTCTTCATCAGCCAGCGCGGTGTTTCGGGCAGGAAGATCATTCCTATAAACAATAACAGGGCCGGAAATACACCAACATAAAACATCCAGCGCCATGAATATGGATCAGCATCATTGGCGATCAAATAATCACTGATATAGGAAACAAGTATCCCAATCGCTATCATCAGCTGATTCAAAGAAACCAGGCTCCCTCTGTTTCCTGCCGGGGAGACTTCCGAAATGTAAAGTGGAACGGTGAAAGATGCCACTCCGATCGCCACTCCAATAACCATTCTTCCAATAACGAGAGAGGAAACACTTCCTGCTGCTCCTGTCCATAATGCCCCAATGGCGAAGATCACAGCTGTGAACAGGATGACCTTTTTTCTCCCCAACAAATCAGCTATTCTTCCGCTAAGTGCAGCTCCTATCACAGCTCCAATAAGTACTGCAGTTGTGATCCACTCAAGTTGTGAATCGTTCACTCCCCAGCCTGCCGGGTCCTGAAGAAAATTCTGGGCACCGGAAATAACGCCTGTATCGAAACCGAAGAGCAGTCCGCCCGTGGCAGCCACAGATGCTATCATGATCACAGGGGCCTTTCTAAAATGACTTACTTTGTCCATAAGTTGTATATGTTTTTATCCTAAATGTAATGCAAATGATAAAATTTATAGGGTGCCGGGAATGACCAAATACAGGTGTGAAATGCGCTGTTTTTACACTTATTCAAATAAATATTTGTAAATTTGGAGTAACTCCTCGACAAATAATAAACTACAATACTACGATGGATAATGTATTAAAAGGAATGCATTGGCAAATAATAATACTAGTGACATTATTTGCTGTGCTGGGGATTAAGGGAAGAGCGCAGGAGAAGTATTTGTTTGAACACATCACTACTCTCAATGGACTACCAGAGAATTATATCAATTGTATACATCAGGACGCTGACGGTTTTCTTTGGCTGGGAACTCACGATGGACTCTGCCGCTATGATGGAAGCCAATTTGAGGTTTTCTCGCTTGATAGAAAAAAAACTAACTGGATCCGAAGCATCCTAATCAGGCATATTTCAGAAGACAACGACAGAAATCTCTGGATCCTGACCACCGATCTTGGTATTTATCGCTACGATCTCGACAGAAATTATTTCCAATACCTTGGAATGCCTGGTATTCTTTCTGATTTGCAACCAAGTGAACTCCTGTTAACCAGAAGGATCGGGAATGATTTGCTAGTAGGAACCCAGTCCGGTTTGGTCGTTATAGAACTGAACAAACATGAAAATGACAAAAAAATCTATAATTCTTTTAAAATGCAGGGTGTTCCGGCAATCTGGCACATGTCAGGTGATGAAAGAAATAATGACAGCACTGTCTGGATCGCTACTGATAATGGGTTATTCCTATACCGGAATGAAGGAAAAAGAAACCGAATTCTTAAACATTTTCCAAAGCAAGGATCGCCCCGGATCCATTATCTTGTGCAGAACAGTGAAGAAATCTTACTGGCATCCGAGGACGGAATATATAATTTCACAATTCAAAAGGGCTATTATAAATTATACTCCTACAATGCATTGACTCTTCTGCTGGATGTAAAAGGAAAGCTTTGGGCGTATGGAAATAACAATCTGACAGTTTTTGACTACTGTGACCAAACTGGTGAAGAAAAAGAAAAAAGAAAAGTACTGCAAGAAGGGTGGGAATCAACCAAAATTACCAGCAATCTGGTTACCGAGCTGTACTCAGACCGCACAGGAATTGTTTGGATCGGCACTCAAAATGGATTGAATAAATATAATCCAAACAGAAAACAATTCGCACACTACCGAAATACCGGTAAAGATGGGAGTCTGTCCAGTAACAGTATCCGTACGATCTTCGAAGATTCCTACAACAACCTGTGGATCGGCACAAATGGCGGTGGACTGAACTTTCTCCCTTCTCAGAGTTACAACCAAATGGATTTCAATAATTTTCTACACTACAGGGTGAATCCTACAGGACCAGATCATGATGCCTATTGCATTGAGCAGGTAATATTCGGGAAAGACACAATCTTTCTTATCGGCACTAGCCTGCCTGAAGCCATCGCATTTTACCGGCTCAAGAATGGAATTCCCGTTAAAACGAAACCACCATTCAGTACTTCTGCCTTTAAGTCAAGTATATTCGATATTGAAGATGACGATAAGTACATTTGGTTTGCAAGTATTTTTAATGGGTTATACCGTTATGAGAAGCATAGCTCCCGTATCGACCACTATCATCAGAATGACGGACATTCAGTGTCTTCGAACATTATAAGGGATGTCATGCTCGACAGCAAAGCCAATTTATGGATAGCCACTGGGGAAGGACTGAGTTTTCTTCCGCAAGAAGAAAAGAATGCTGCCAGCCCCGTATTTGGAGCTTTCCATTTTATTCCCGGGGATACCTGCAGTATTGCGCATCATTATGTATTAACTCTTTTTGAAGACTCCAAGGGCAATATCTGGGTGGGAACCATGGGTGGAGGCCTGAATAAATATTTAGGTGATGGGAAATTTCTTACCATCGATGATAATGATGGCCTCCCCAATAAGGTTATCAAAGGAATCCTCGAGGACGAGGATGGGAATCTCTGGATTTCCTCTAATAAAGGATTAAGCAGATTAAACCCTCATACAATGGAAATCATTAATTTTGACCTGAATGACGGCCTTCAGGATTATGAGTTCGGAGATCTCGCCTGTGCAAAGATATCCAATGGAAATATGATATTTGGCGGCGCCAGGGGGCTAACAGTTTTCAAGCCGGAAGAAATCAAGAGGGAGACAACCCTTCCGGAAGTTGTATTCACAGAACTGCAAATTCTTAACCAAAAAGTGGAGGTTGGCCAGAAGGTCAACGGACGTGTTTTACTGGACCTGGTCGTTGATAAATCAGATGAAATCAGACTAAAATACTCCGAAAACAGCTTTTCCTTCACTTTTGCGGGCCTCCACTTTTCTTCACCTGCAAAAGTAGAGTACAAATATATGCTGGAAGGTTTCAACGAGGATTGGATAAAAACAAAAGCGCCGGACAATACTGCCAAATATACAAGCCTTCCTCCGGGAAAGTATACACTTAAGATCATGGCTTCCAACAATGACGGAATTTGGAACCCGCTTCCAAAAACGCTAAATATTAAAGTCTTGCCCCCATTCTGGTATTCCCTGCCTGCCCTGATAGTATATGCATTGGTTCTGTTCACAGTCATTCTTTTCTTCAAACGTTATACTTTTATAAGAATCAGAGAAAAGCATAAACTGCAAATGGAACAGTTCGAACAGGACAAGATCAATGAACTGGCCCAAATGAAACTCAGGTTTTATACAAATATCTCACATGAATTTCGAACTCCGCTAACGCTTATTATCGGGCCTGTGAAACTCCTTATGCAGAAATATAACTCACTGACACCTTCCAGATCAAAGCAGTTGCTGCAAACTGTATATAGGAACTCAGCCATGCTGTTGAGGCTCATTAACCAATTGATGGATATCAGAAAAATGGAGCAGAATAAGATGCAGCTGAGTGCCTCCAAAGGAAACTTTTACCTTACAGCGAAGGAAATTTATGAATCATTTAAAGAAATGGCATTTCAGAAGAGGATCAATTATACATTCAACAGCTTCAGTAATGACATCGAACTTTGGTACGAAACTGAAAAGATAGAAAAGATACTATACAATCTCCTTTCCAATGCTTTTAAATATACACCTAAAGAGGGTTCTGTTTCTTTTTTGATAATTGAGACAAATGAGGAATATGTGGAAATAAGAATCACAGATACAGGAATTGGGATCTCAGAAGCTGTCAAGGATAGAGTATTTGAACGTTTCTACAGGGCAAAGACCATTTCCGATAGTGAGGTGGGAAGCACCGGAATAGGACTCGCCCTTACAAAAGGGCTTGTGGAAATCCATAAAGGTGAAATAGGATTCAACAGTGCTCCAGGGCAGGGAACTACATTTTATTTCAGACTTCGAAAAGGGAACTCCCATCTATCAAATTCCGAGATCAGCCGTGAAGCTCCGCAGGTCTATTCACACATTAATGACATCGATCTGATTGATCAGGAAGAGATAAATGAAGAGTCGCCCTGCGAATCATCCATCGAAGGTAATTGTGGAAATCTGCTCATCGTGGAAGACAACATTGAACTGAGAAGATATATAAAAGATTTCTTCGTTAAGGAGTTTAATGTGTATACTGCAGAGGATGGTGTAAACGGCTGGAGCATGGTGCTTTCCTGTGAGCCGGATATCATCATCAGTGACCTGATGATGCCCCGAATGGATGGACTGGAGTTGTGCCAAAGGGTTAAAGGGGATGAATTGACCAGCCACATTCCTTTCATACTTCTTACTGCAAAAATCAACGAAGAGACACAAATCAATAGTTATAACCTGGGGGCAGATGCATATGTCCCCAAGCCCTTTGATATAGAGGTATTGCAAGCCCAAATCAGATCGATCTTGAAAAGAAGAAAAGAGATCCATAAAAATTTTAAAGAAAGCTTCAATATTAAACTTGAAGAGGTGGCTATGACTGCCATGGATGACAAATACCTGCAAAAAACATGTAAACTTATTGAAGATAATATAGTGGATCCAAATTATTCTGTGGCACAACTGTCTTCGGATTATGGGATGTCCCAAAAACTAATGAATAAAAAACTAAAGGCCCTGACCGGCCTGACAGCTAAATCATTTATACGCTCCATAAAAATGAAGCGGGCTGCCCAATTACTCAAGACCGGAAGGTACACTGTATCAGAAATAACATATGATGTCGGATTCTCTGACCTTAAATATTTCAGGTCCCGCTTCAAAGATGAATTTGGAATTACACCGTCTGAATACAAAAAAATCCACTCAGATCCTGATGAAGGAGCCAACGATGCTAAATAAAAACTGTGTAATTGGGATTATACGCGGGCTGCTTTTTACACCTTACCCTGCTATACAAAAAAAGGAAGCCCTCCCATCCGGAAAGACCTCCATAACTAACTACTACATATACGAAATAAAGGATACTACATAACAAAACTCGTTTATGAGAAGTTTCAGGAGAAACAGCTTATTTCGAAAACAGAAACTTCCAGCGACCTATCGCCCAGATTGATAAAATTCTTATCAATACCCGTCACATTTTATAATAAGGCAAATTACGTCAAAAATCATTGTATAACAGGGGAGAAAATGGTACTTAGTACATGGAGAAATTTGCCTTTCGGCTACTCACCCTTATATTCAAACGAATCAGTAAGACGGATATTTTCTGCGGAAGCACCAACCAGCACCTCGAAGGTACCCTTCTCGGCCTTCCACCGGTCATCATTTTCATCCCAGAAAGCCAGGGAGCGGAAACTTACAGGTATCGCAACCCGTTTGCTTTCACCCGGTGCCAAAAAGGCTTTATCGAATCCTTTCAGTTCCTTTTCAGGCCGTTCCACACTGGATTCCAGGTCCTTTATATAGAGTTGTGACACTTCTGCTCCAGCCCGTTCTCCGGTATTTGTCACCGTGTACGATACGATCAGAGTATCTCTTCCCGATAAGCTGCTTCTTGAAAGGGAAATATCCGAATAGCTGAATTCCGTATAGCTCAGCCCATATCCGAATGGGAAAAGAATATTTGTACCCCTTGAATCGAAATAACGATAGCCAACAAATATACCTTCTGAATAATTCACTTTTTTATCTATACCCGGAAACTCCTCCTCCTTTGCAGCAGGAAAATCGCTCCTTTCCAGCCCAAATGTTACAGGGAGCTTGCCGGAAGGATTGGCGTCCCCAAAGATCAGTGCAGCCTCGGCGTTACCCTCTTCCTGACCGGGAAACCAAACCTGAAGCACCGCATCCACCTGGTCGATCCATGGAATCACGTAGGAGCCCCCTGTACGCAGGACCAGTATTAATTTTTTATATTTCGCCGACAATGCCTCGATCATTTCCCGTTCCCCTTCAAGTGAAACCGTTGGCCGGTCATGCCCCTCTGTAGAATATTCATAAAAAAATACAATCGCTGCATCGGCCGGGCCGGCATTTCTGTAATCCTCATAACAGACTATTCTCTCTTCCCCAAGTCTCCTGGAAAATCCTTCCCGCGGGGAAACCTTGTAAAACGGAACCACCTTAGAACTGCCTCCACCCGAGGCCATCACAGTGTCCACGTCTCCAAACAGGGCCAGCTTATTGATTTCCTGATCATTTAATGGCAGAACTCCATTTTCATTTTTCAGTAACACGCAACCCTCAATAGCCATCTCCAAGGCGAGCTTCTGGTGTTCCGGGGCATCAAGTCGGCCTTCCGGAAATTCCACCTTCTTGTCAAGGTAGCCAAACCGCTTCATCTGATTAAGGATACGATAAATCATCTCGTCCAGCGTTGATTCAGCTACCTCACCATTCTTTACTGCATCAAGCAAATGAAATTTGAACTGGGGTTCACCGAATTTGCCCCAACCCGACATCTCCAGGTCCAGCCCTGAATTGGCTGCAGCTACTGTCGTATGCTTGGTTCCCCAATCTGTGAGTATGAAACCCTTAAAGCCCCACTCGTTTTTAATGATTTGCCTGAGTAGCATTGGATTCTCAGAACACTGTACACCATTGATCCGGGGGTAAGCAGTCATGATACTGGAAACATCCGCTTCTTTCACCGCGGCCTCGAAGGAGGGAAGGTAAATCTCCCTCAAAGACCGCTCATCCATCGTATTATCTACATCAAACCTCCATGTTTCCTGGTTATTGGCAGTCACGGCTTTCACATTTGCAATAATCCCCATCTCCTGAATCCCCTTAATAACCGGAACGGCACAACGTGCCGACAGGTATGGATCCTCACTGAATAATTCAAAATTCCTTCCTCCTTCCGGAATCCGGATGATATTGACCATCGGAGCCGCACACACTGTTCTTCCCTGGGCCATCACTTCCGATCCCAGGGCCTTCCCAAACCGATACATTAGATCCATGTTCCAGGTACTTGCCTGAGAAATGGGCACTGGGAAGGCAGTAGCAGGTTTCAAAGCGCGGTTGATGGTAAAGGAAGCTCCTGCTCCTGATGGCCCGTTCTGAACCGTTAATTGTGGAATCCCCAGTCTTGCAATCCCAGGCAAGTAGCCCACATAGGGTATACCTTGAGGATCGTCACACTTCTCTCCATGAACCATAGATACTTTCTCCTCCAAAGTCATCTGACCAATCAGATTGAGAATGTACTCATCATCCATCTTAAACGTTGTCCGGTTTGTGTTGCATGAAAAATTCGCAAGAACGAAAAAGAAAAGCATTACTAATAGAAAGAATCTGTGTTTCATTAGTTATAAAATTATTAGTGTACAAATAAATGAGCAATTTGCCTGTTAGCTCATTGTAAAAATATGGATATTAGCAAAACAGACAGGGTATATTTTAGTCTCAATCTGAAGGGATAAATAGGCCTTCAGCGATAATTAATTGTTCAAATTACGAATGGAGCCATATTATTTTTCCAGAAAAACAGGGGAAATCATTCGACCATGGAAAAGAGCAAACAAACAAATGACTCTCTCGTTATAGATGAGAAGTAATTTAGCACCACAACGAAAAAAGAAAAAAAAAATATGAAACGAAGTAAACCATTCCTTATACTGACAGCAGGCCTGTTGATAATGGTCTCCTGCTCCCGGAAGAAAAATGCTGCCGATCATGAATCCATCGATAAGCCCAACATACTGTTCATCATGTCAGACGATCATGCATACCAGGCAATAAGTGCCTATTCTGATAAACTGATTCGAACTCCAAATATTGACTGAATCGCCAGAGAGAGCATGCTGTTCACCAACGCATGTGTTACCAACTCCATCTGCGAGCCTTCAATCACCTTGCAGGACAAACCCCATAATGAGAACATCCCAATGTTTCATCAGAAAAGACTGCTGTTCCGTTTTTTCTATGACAGTTTCGTTAAATGAGATTAAAGGAATCCAAATCAAGCGTGTCGTCCATCTCTTGCATACTCTCCCTAAGTCGGCTATACATAATACGAAGAAGTTCTTCTTTCTCAGGATCATTCGCCAGGTCATTGATCTCCTCAGGGTCCTCCGCTAAATTGAACAACCTTAAAACACCGGCATAAGGATAGGCGATCAGCTTATAATCATTCATGCGGATCATTCTCTGCAGATCCATGTATGCTCCATATATCTCAGGATGATATGATTCCGTTCGGATCCCTTCGATCAATTTTTTCAAACTACTGAACTCAACATACTCAGGAACCTCTCCTCCGGCATATTCAATGACCGTTGGCATGATATCCTGAAGGTAAACTTCCATATCAAGCCGACTGCCTTTTGGTATATCAGGACCAACCACAATCAAGGGCGGACGCATGCTGTGATCATACATACTCTGCTTGCCAATCAGACCGTGATGCCCCACTGAAAGGCCATGGTCAGCCGAAAAAAAGATGTAAGTATTATCAGACTCCCCTGTTTTATCTAATTTATCAAGGATCCTGCCAATCTGCCGGTCCATGTGTGTTATGATCGCGTAGTACTCCTGGCGGTGTACCTTCACCGCGTATTCAGTCCTTGGAAAAGGAGCCAGCTTCTCATCTCTTAAGCCGGGACCACAGCCAATATCATCTTTATAAGGATATTCAGGAATGAAACCAGGAGGCATTGCGATATCTTCAAGGGGGTACATATCAACATATTCTTTAGGTGACTGCCTCGGATCGTGTGGTGCATTGAAAGCAACATACATAAAAAAAGGCTTTTTCGAGCGTGCGGCAGAATCGAGGAATTCCATGGTCTCGTTGGCAACAACTTCACTCCAATGGGTTCCTCCTTCCCAGAATCCTCCAAAAGTAGTATCCCAGGGCGTCCACTCCCAATCATCCTGACTTAAGGGCCTATTATAGGCTTCAGGAGTATCTTGCGGCATTCCGGGCCTGATAGATGCAACGTGATGAAATATCTCGGACGGATTGATCTTCACATGCCATTTTCCCGTAAAAAAGGTTTCATATCCCAGTCGTTCCATCTCTTTACTCCAAAGGTTGCCTTCATCGGCCAATCCCCTCAAATCCTGTTCTGCATCAAAGGCTCTCCAGAGAAAACGGCCCGTATTGAACATGGTTCTGGATGCTATGCACACGGCACCGTTCCAACCTCCCATATTATAGGTAGTTGTAAAGACCGTTCCTGTCCTGGCCAGTTCGTCAAGCGTGGGGGTAAGGATCTCTGCATTATTCAATTCATGGATTGTCTTGTAACATTGGTCATCCGCAAGGATGAACAGGATGTTGGGTTTTTCGGTTTCTTTATTCTCCCCGCAAGAAGTCAGGGTTATGGTGAGTATACACCACACAACCAGTTTTAAACTTTTCATATTACTTTGCATTTATTTTTAGTATTTCTATTTTACATACTTTTAAGTTAGGTAGAGAACAATCTTCATCAACTTTCCGGGATCATCCGACCAGTCTTTTACAGCTTTAGCAGCATCTTTAGCCCTTACAAGCCGGGTAACCAAAGCCGGGTAAGCCATGGCAAACCAGCCAACGTAAAATGTATTCATCTTTATAATTCTATTATGCAATAAGTTTGTAAAAATCTGTTGCATTCCTGTACAGTATCTGTGACCTTTCCTCCTCTCCCTTAGATTCAAGGTAGATTAGCATGACCTAACGAATACCATAGAAGTATCTATGCCCAATGATGATGTTTTTATTCATTAATAATAGCATTCGTATTTATTGGGTCATTGTTTGCTGAAGCAAAAATAGCGCATTTACTTCATTATTTTAGGGGACATTCTTCCAAATAACAGGGTGTTAAATTAAGCCTGATTAATTCATAAACTTCAAAATCTATAAATTTTTATTCCGTTTTCCCCATCAGGATGTGTTATTTCGATCTCAAGGGAACCTTATAAAGACTATACTGATAAAATTAAATCAATACTATGAGCGAAGAAAAGAAGCAAATAGGGGTTTTTGAAAGATACCTGACCCTTTGGGTGGCAATATGTATCGCAGCATGTATAGCTATAGGTCATTTTACAGGTGATAGTATCAGCTTTTTAAATCAACTGGAAATTTCCAATGTGAATATCCCAGTGGCCATTCTGATCTTGTTGACGATCTACCCGATGATGCAACAGATCGATTTTCCCAGCCTAAAAAATGTCGGAAGAAGATCAAAGGGGGTATCTTCACGCTGATGGTCAACTGGCTGATCAAACCCTTTACCATGGCTTTTTTCGCGTGGTTTTTCTTTTCAAAACTTTACAGTGCATGGATCAGCCCGGAAGAGGCCGGTGAATATATATCCGAAGCTATCCTGTTGGACGCCGCTCCCTGTAACGCGATGATATTTGTCTGGAGCTACCTCACCAATGGAGATACCAACAATACACTCGTACAGGTGTCCATCAACGAACTGATCATCCTGGTGACCTTTGTTCCCATTGTTGGACTCCTGCTTGGAATCACCGATGTTCAGATTCCTTATGACACCCTGGTTGCCAGCTTAGTTGTATTTGTGGTTGTGCCCCTACCGTGGCAATCGCCCTTTTCGGCCTTCAATCACCCACCGTCATGGTAACCCTAGTAATTGTTCTGGTCGAAGTACCTGTAATACTCTTCATTGGTGGCATTAGCCAACCGGTGAAAGTAATAATACCCTGGAGCGGGTACTTGCTGCATTCAGCAATTATAAGCTAGACCCTCATCAATCAAAATGCACAATCAAGCTCAGCGATATATTGCCAGGCAAATTCTAACGATGATACTTTGAAGTAGCTTTTAACTCTAACGTATCTCCCAGCACAATACGCTCATGTTCCAATCTATCGGTCATCATTATTATAATATCGTTGTAATCCGGATCAGAATACCTGTTCTGCATTTCATCCGGATCCTTTTCTAAATCGAATAACTCCCACTCATTGGTTGTGTAAAAATGAATAAGTTTATAGCGGTCGCTCCTAATTCCGTAATGTGGTTTCACCATATGCCAGTCGGGATACGCATAATAGTGGTAATAGGCAACATCACGCCAGTCATCTGGTTCTTCTTCCTGAAGAAGAGGCACAATACTTTTCCCCTGAATATCATTGGGAATCTTTATTCCGGCAATATCCAGAAAAGTAGCAGCATAATCGATATTCTGCACTATGTATTCATTTCTGGAAGCGTTGGGGGTAACATCAGGCCACCTTACAATTAGCGGCATACGAAGCGATTCCTCATACATCCAACGTTTATCGTACCATCCATGGTCGCCGAGGAAAAAGCCCTGGTCAGAACTATAAATGACAACAGTGTTTTCAGCCAGTCCCGATTCTTCCAAATACTGAAGCATACGGCCGATTTCCTTATCCATTGAAGTTACAGAGCGAAGAAAATCTTTTACATAACGCTGATATTTCCATTCTGCCAATTCATTGCCTCTTAGATTGGCTTCAATAAATGCCTTATTTTCTGATCCATAGGATTCCATGAAACGACTTAGCTGCTGTTCATTTAAGTAGGGTGGTGGTACCAGTTTCAGATCCCGTTCATTCATATGATTGGCAATCTCCATTTCCTGCTCATGCAAAGCAGAGCTCCGTGTTGAATAATCGTCGTAAAAATTGGTCGGCAGAGGGATGTCAATGTCTCTGTATAGATCGTACTCATCAGAGCCCGGAACCCATTCTCGATGGGGTGTCTTATGGGAATAGAACAAAAAGAATGGTTTATTGGGATCTCGTTTTGCTTTCAACCAGTCGATGGCATGGTCTGTGATTATGGTGGCAGTGTGACCTGTTATTTTTTCCTGTCCGGCAGGAGAACCTATGACAGGATTGTAATAGGTTCCTTGCTGACCTGGGTTATCCAGAATTTCCCAATGGTTAAAACCAGTGGGCTCAGAAAACAGATGCCACTTGCCTATATATGCTGTTTCATATCCCCCGGTTTGTAAAAGTTTTGGAAATGTTTGCTGTGTTCCATCAAAACTAGCATCATTATTTAGCATCCCATTCTGATGGCTATGTTTACCTGTTAAAATGGTTGCGCGACTTGGTCCACAAATGGAATTTCCACAAAATACGTTTGTAAACAGCATTCCCTGTTCGGCCAACTGGTCAAGATTAGGAGTTTTAACGTATTGCTGTAATTCCGGATTGTTGTGTTTGGGGCCGTATGCACCGATGGCATGTGTAGCGTGGTCATCGCTGAAAATGAACAGAATATTTGGACTCACTTCTTCCTGTTCTTTTGGGAAACAACCCAATAACAATATGATTGAAAATACAGCAATAAAAACCTGTATAAATCTATTCCTTAGTTTCATAATACTTGTCAATTGTTGGTTATTCTTTACATTTGTTGCATATTTCTGGATCATTAGATCTGTGGTAAAGATAAAAAAAAATGCTATAACTATACCTTGCTCCTTGTAAAGATGAAACATCACATAATTAGTCTTTGATAAAAAAGCGTCAAATACAAGGCTTTCGAAGTATTTGAAGCTAAGGAGTTTACTGTTCGTAACCGACCGTAGGGAGACCACTAATACCGATTAAATCAATTATGGTATGTGTAAATGACTGCTTCAAAAACGAAAATATCGCTATTCTCAGATTGCTCGTCTCTTACATAGGAACCAAATAATCCTATACTCCTGATCCCAAATTGGGAGATCTCTGGTTTTTTGGATTTTATGGTACTCAGTATATGTTCCTTACTTGTCATAAATATAGTTTCATGTACATCTTTGAACATTTTAAAAAACACACCTCTTTTACCGGTATTATTAGAGTATCATAACAAATATTGTAATCTTTTAGTCAATTAACGACAACGGTTCTTTCTAAACCCTACTTAGAGTCTGTCAATAGAGTATAAAATGTTGATAATTAAAGGTATATTGTCTTTT
>CAZOXI010000003.1:0-29226 GCA_964583445.1 uncultured Bacteroidaceae bacterium
GCACCATCTTCCAGCATCAGGAATTCTTCGGCAGGCAATTCGGCACCCGCCTCTTCGTCGTACAACTCCGGGAAGAATTGGTGCAGCTGGTCCCTGCCGTGCTGTATCGCATACAGCTTCCCTGTTTTGTCATTCCATTTCAGTGCAACTGCATGGCGGATCCCGGTGGAATAGCGGTAGCCATCCCCTGCCTGGGTCTGTCCCACTTCATCTGCACTGAACCGCCAGATCCCTCCAGCATATTCAAGGATCGGGCAGGGATCCATCCCCGGTGAGCCTTTGGTGCGCAATTCCTCCATACAGGCATTTGCCGGGGCGCCAATGGTCACATACATATTGCCCTCCCCGTCAAATTCAAATGGTTTGGCAGCATGCTGACGCTGGTCGATCAGGTCTCCTGCAATGATCTCGTAGTTCTCCTCAGGCAGAAGGTCATTATAATCAGAAAATGGATACCGGACCACCATAGAATCAACGCCATAATAGAGGTAGCCATTATGCAATTCAATGCCAGTCCCTGAAACGGACCCAAAATACCGGATCACATCCGCTCTGCCATCTCCGGTTGTATCCCGCAATGCCACAGCACCATTCCCATCTTTAAGCCTGCGCAGGGAAAGGTAGATGTCTCCATTTTCCTTGATGGTCATGTGTCTGCCCCTACCGAGGTTGTCGGCCACTACCACGGCTGAAAATCCTTCCGGCAGGTGAATTCCCCCATTCTCAGGATCCGGTTCAATATGTTTAGCGGATTGATTACATGAGGCGAAAAGCACTGTTAAAATCAATGAAATAATAATTATTCTCATGTTTTTAGGTTGTTGGTTTGTAGATATAACAAAAGTTTGTAAATGTGGTTTAGAAAAACAGAAATCTTTTCAGCTTTGAAATTGTTAAAACAATAGAAGAAAACTAAAAATCATCTGTATATGACCGAAAAATTCATTGTTCAGCCAGGCCGTTTTATAAGCTTACAAGAACGCTCCACCGATTACGTTGCACCCGGTCTCAAGAAACCGGTCGGCAAAAAAAGAATGAAAAAAAACCGCGATGCGATCGCGAAACTCCAGGACCAATTATATGCACATGACCGTTATTCACTACTACTGGTTTTCCAGGCCCTGGATGCTGCGGGAAAAGACAGCACGGTAAAACATGTATTGTACAAGGTGAGACCCCAGGGGATCAGGTTTACGGATTTCATGCCACCTTCCGAGGAAGAGCTGCAACACGACTACCTCTGGCGTGTTCACAAATACGCTCCCAGGCGGGGTATGATCAATATTTTTCACCGCTCTTATTATGAGGACGTAACTGCCAGCAGGGTACACCCTGAATTCATACTGAGGCAACAACTTCCAGGCATCAACGAAATCGCTGATATCAAAGACAGTTTCTGGACAGACCGCTATCGCCAGATCAATGACTTCGAAACATTGCTGATAGAAAACGGGGCGATCATACTAAAGTTTTTTCTTCATGTTTCCATTGAACAACAGAGTAAACGGTTTTTAAAGCGGTTGCGGCGAGAGGACAAACACTGGAAATTTTCAGAAAAGGATATTGAAGAGCAACAATTCCGCGAGCAATATTTAGATGTCTATGAAAAAGCGATCAACCACACCTCCACAGACCTGGCGCCCTGGTATATTATTCCTGCAGACAGGAAATGGTATATGCGCTACCTTGTCAGTGAAATTATTTTACAACAGATGGAAAACCTGGATCTTACTTATCCCGGTCTTTTCCTGGGCGGTGACCAGGATGTTGAAGCGATCAGGGAGAAATTGAACAGGAAAATACATCGGGACAACTGATATCTTTGTGTCGTAAAATCTTATCGCTAAATTGGCAGAGACTGATTAGTTACCACAATTATATTATAAATAATTCCCACTTTATGAGCAAAACCAACCTGCTGTTGAATTTAGCCAAGAGGGTCCAGGCCCTGGCTGAAACCGGGCAGCATTTTTCAGAATCAGATTTTGACATGGATCGCTACACGGAGTTGGAGCAAATTGCCATGGAAATGGTCTCCCTGATCACCCAGAATGAAATTTCCCTGGTTTCGAGCAGTATCCAGGAAAAGAATGGATACAGAACACCCAAAGTAGATGTGCGGGCTGTGATCTTCAACCATGAGAAAGAGATACTGATGGTGAAGGAGCAGGTGGATGGACGCTGGTCGTTGCCTGGCGGCTGGGCAGATGTAGGGTACACCCCGGCAGAGATTGCCGTAAAGGAAACGCAGGAAGAGGCCGGAATGAAAGTAGAACCGGTAAGACTGCTGGCTGTCTTTGATAAGAAATGTCATGACCACCCACCGGATGTCTATTATGCATATAAAATATTTATTGAATGCAATATCCTGGATGCAACCCTCCAGACCGGCTATGAAACCTCAGATGCCGGTTTCTTCAAGCTTGAAGATCTACCGCCCCTTTCCACACCCAGGAATACTAAAGAACAGATCGAGATCATGTTCCGCTTTAATGACAACGAATTGCAGTGGCCCCACATCGACCTTGGTTGTGTTACATAACTGTGAACTTAACCGCAGGGAAACCGTGTAAAGCCCGTAAGGTGCTAAAATATGGCCCGTTGATTATAAAAATGATCTGCAGTGCGGGAACGCCTGGTTTTAAATTGCTCACCTGGTGCTGGGTATTGGACCTGGTACACAGTCGCAGTAAAATCATAATATTTCAACTAGCTCTGTTATTCTTTTCACAAAAGATTTTGCACCTCCCCTTTTTAGCTGTATTTTTGCAGGAAAGCGGCATCTATGAGAACGGAGAAAGATTTCCTTGGAGAAGTGAAAATACCTGCTACTGCCCTTTATGGCATCCATGCTGCCAGGGCAGCAGACAATTTTCCGGATAAGGATCAATTTCATATCGAATGGTACGAAGCTACCGGGAAAGTGAAACAGGCATGTTATACAACTGTGCTGAAGTTCAGGGATGCCATTGAGAAGGAGCATCCGGACCTGATGCAGCACCTGTCTATTCCTGGAGTTAAAGAGCTGGAAGTATTGATTGCTGCAGCAAAGGAGGTATGCATCGGGGAACATTTCTTTCATTTTATCATTCCTGCAGTACAGGGAGGTGCAGGTACGAGTATCAATATGAATATCAATGAGATCATCACAAACCGTGCGCTTCAGTTGCTCGGCAAAGCTCCAGGAGACTATAAAGTGCTTGATCCTGTCGAAGCAGCCAACATTTACCAGTCGACCAACGATGTGATTCCCACGGCCCTTACCATCGCGGTAATGGAGTTGCTGAAAAAACTTGAGGAGTCACTGAATGCAACACGGCTGCAGACTGAAAACCTTGAAAACAAATACAGGAGCACATTGCGACTGTGCTTCACCCAGCTCCAGGAGGCGGTGCCGGGGACATACGGACAGTTATTCAGTAATTACAGCGATGCATTGTCGCGTGACTGGTGGCGTGTATCCAAAGCCTCAGAGCGGATTAAACAAGTTAATATCGGCGGTGGTGCTTCAGGAACAGGGGTATCCATTCCACGGTTTTTCATTATGGAAGTGGGCAACCAGCTCAGGCAAATCACCGGCCTGCCCGTTTCTCAAGCTGAAAATCTCGCGGACAACACGTCAAACCTGGATGCATTGGTTGAAGTACATGCGATCCTCAAGGCCCATGCCGTGAACCTTGAAAAAATCGGTTCTGATCTGCGCTTACTCGCATCCGGAATCCGCGGCGAAAAAGAGGTCCTGCTACCAGAAAGGCAATCCGGCAGTTCGATCATGCCGGGGAAGGTGAACCCGGTGATTTCAGAATTTGTGATCTCTGCCGTGCACAGGGTATATGCAAATGATCAACTTATAACGAGCCTTGCGGGACAGGGACAACTCGATTTGAATGCCTACCTTCCTTCCATTGGCCATGCGATGATCAGCAGCCTGAAATTGCTGGTTTCCATCAACCAGACGCTAAGCAGGAATTTGTTACAAGGCATTGAGATCAATGAAGTGCTTGCTGCTGCCAGGTTATTCAGGAGTCCTGCTGTAACCACCGTCCTCTCACCCCTGCTGGGATACAACAGGGCTGGTGAATTGGCCCATGTTATGAAGAGAGAAGAAATCGATATATTCGCTGCCAATGAGAAACTTTCCGTGTTGCCTGCCGAACGGTTAAAAAAAATCATGCAACCTGAGCATCTGCTCAAAAAAGGTTTTTCAGTGAAAGATATCAGGGACTTAAATAAAGATTAATGGGAGGAGAAACTTAATGAAAGGGGGGAAAGCAAAATGAAAGGGAGAGATGCAAAACCACATATCGGTATTTTCGGGCGGAGGAACAATGGCAAAAGCGCCTTGATCAATTCTCTTTCCGGCCAGGAGGTTGCTATCGTCTCTGAAGTACCCGGCACCACGACAGACCCGGTAAAAAAGTCAATTGAGATCCCCGGGGTCGGTCCCGCGGTGATGATTGATACTGCAGGGATGGATGACATCGGTGATCTCGGGACCAAGCGGGTGGGCCGGACCAGGGAGATCATCAGGCGAATCGACCTGGCAGTGCTGGTGTTGGCTTCAAACCTTTTCGGGGCGCCTGAGGAGCAGCTTATTGAGGAGCTGGAGAAATGGGAAGTCCCCTGGATCGTAGTACATAACAAGTCAGACCTGGAACAGGCCGGCCCTGCTTTGAGGGAACGCTTCAGCGAAAAGCTGATTGACTATTCCAGTGTTGCGCCTACAAATAAGAGCGCGCTTGTCAACCTGGTCATGCAACACATACCTGAAACGGCCTACCTGTCCAAATCCCTTGTCGGGGATATCATCCGGCAAGGTGACCTTGTATTGCTGATCACCCCCATCGATGAGGAGGCTCCCGAGGGCAGACTGATCCTGCCCCAGGTACAAGCGATCCGGGACATCCTGGACAATGACGCTATTGCTATTGTTGCAAAGGAAAGAGAAATTGATGCCCTGCTGAAAAGGCTGCAGCCCCAACCTGCCCTGGCGATATGCGACAGCCAGGTATTTCTGAAAGCGGATGCATCCATTCCCCGGGATATACCGCTTACCAGCTTCAGCACAATACTTGCCCGGTATAAGGGTGACTTTGAAAATTATCTCAAGGGTACGCCACGGTTATCTGATCTTCAGAACGGGGACCGTGTGCTGATCCTTGAATCATGTACCCACCATGTTTCCTGCGATGATATTGGACGGGTGAAAATCCCCAGGTGGCTTTCACAATTTACCGGCAAGGAACTGGAATATACGGTGGTGAGTGGATTGGACAACATCCCGGGTGATATCCGGGATTACAGCATGGTGATCCAGTGTGGTGGATGCATGATTACCAGGAAACAATTGGTCAACAGGCTGAAACCAGCTGTTGAAGCCGGAATCCCGGTTACCAATTACGGGATGGCCATCGCATATATGCAGGGAATCTACCGGCGGGCCATTGCCCCGTTTATGGGGACAGATGATGCAGCAACAGATTATTTATAGCCCAGGAAAGATGTATTATGGATTTTAGAGAACGGATTGTAAAAGCGCAGCTGGATAAAGCGGATTTGTTGGCAATGCTCAATGCAACAGGTGAAGCACGCAAGACATTGTTCCGGGAATCTGCACGGATCAAAGAAGCGTATGTGGGTAAGAAAGTGTATTTCAGGGGACTGATCGAATTTTCAAATATATGCAGTAAAGATTGCTATTATTGCGGAATCAGGAAAAGTAATAAAAAAGCAGCCAGGTATAATCTTTCCGATCAAGAGATCCTCCAGGCTGCAAACCATGCTTACGAACAGAGCTACGGGTCCATCGTGATCCAGGGTGGTGAAATTGCATCTCCGGCATTCACGATCCGCATCGAAAACCTGTTGAAGCAGATCAAGCAGTTATCAGGAAACAGCCTGGGCATCACCCTATCCCTTGGTGAACAATCACGCGAGACCTATGAGCGCTGGCGGGATGCCGGGGCGCACAGGTACCTCCTGCGCATTGAAACTTCCGACCGGGAATTGTACAAAAAGATTCATCCGGGGGACGAACACCACGATTTCGATACACGTTATGCAGCGCTTCGCACCCTGCAGGAACTGGGATACCAGGCGGGAACCGGGGTGATGATCGGACTGCCCTTTCAGACCCCGGAGCACCTTGTGAGTGACCTTCTTTTTATGAAAGCATTCGATGTGGATATGGTGGGGATGGGGCCCTATATTGAACACCATGACACACCCTTATATGCCCTTCGAGATGAGCTACTACCTATCCGGGAACGGTTCGACCTGGCTCTGAACATGATCGCGACGCTCCGGATCCTGATGAAGGACATTAATATTGCTGCCGCCACGGCCCTCCAGGCCATCGACCCGCTTGGCAGGGAGAAGGCAGTAAAAATTGGTGCCAATGTAATCATGCCCAATGTAACCCCAGGACTCTTCAGGAACGACTATGCCTTATATGAGAACAAACCCTGCACAGAAGAAGATCCGGACGACTGCAAAAACTGCCTGGATGCACGTATCCAGCTTGCCGACGGTGAGATTGGATACGGTGAATGGGGTGATTCAATACATTACGCAAAGCGGATGGAGCGGACCTGACCGTTATGAATTCCATAAAAGAACAAAAGCATTGAAATAAGCACAGGAATATAAGCATTGCACTGCGAAACGAAATACTGAACTGCATGTTCATTTAGGGTGTGGTTTATCAGGATGAAAGCTATACAGCAAGATGCGGAAAATAAAATAGCGATGGATAAAGAAAAGATCAAACATGCGATCCTGAAGGAGATCAGCAAAACCGAGCGGTTAATCAGTGACTATAAAGAAATGAGTCAGCCCGTAGAACCTGACAGTGCTATTGGGCGCATCTCCAGGATGGATGCGATCAATAACCAGAGTGTAACGGAAGCTTCACTGCGACAGGCCGAAGAAAAACTCAAGAATCTCAACCGGGTATTGGCAAGGATTGACACCCGGGATTTCGGAACCTGTCAGAAATGCGGAAAAGAGATACATATCCGCCGGATCATGCTTCGACCCGAAAGCCTGTTGTGCGTTAATTGTGCAAGTTAAGAAGAGTCGCAGGGATAGAAAGGAGATGAATCGGCCAAAAACAATTCCTATATTTATACTTTCTGAACCCGGTTGAATGATTTATTCAAATATGCAAAAACAAGTGTTGACCCTTTTTTCTTTGCTATGGATGTTCACAGCGTGTTCCCAACCCCCGTTGCTTTCTCCTGGCATAGCACAGGCAGAAAGCCCGGGAGGCAATATCTGGTATCATATTATCGGTAACGGGGAATCCACACCCATTCTTATGCTGCACGGCGGACCGGGGGGAACATCCTATTCAATGTACGCGCTGTCCCCGCTTTCTGATGAATATACATTAATCGTTTTTGACCAGGTCGGCACCGGGAGATCAGGCAATCTGCAGGACACATCACTGATGCGCATGGACTATTTTGTAGATCAATTGAATGCATTTGTAGATTCTTTGGGATTGGATAAATATGTTATTTACGGGCACTCCTGGGGTACGATGCTTGCTCTTGATTATTATCTTGAGTACCCGGAAGGGATCCAGGCCATGATCATGAACAGTCCACTGGTCAGCACAGATTACTGGATGAAAGATGCCGATACACTGATCGCTATGCTGCCGGACACCGTTCAACAAATTATCAGGAAAAGTAATGCAACAGGAAATTATGATTCTGAAGCATACAAGTATGCCACATGGGTACACTATAAAAATTTCATTTCAAGGGGCAAGCGTGTACCCGGTCCGGATTCCTTAGAACGAGTTCCAGGCAACAGGTTGATGTACAATTATATGTGGGGACCCAGTGAATTCCGTTCGACCGGAACCCTCAAGAATTATGACCGTCTTGACCGTTTGGATGAACTGGAAGTGCCAGTTTTGTGGATTACCGGTGAATATGATGAAGCCCGTCCCTCCACAGTGCAATACTTCCACAACTTAGATCCCGGATCTGATTTTGCAATAATAAAAGATGCCGGTCATGGCACCATGCATGACAACCAGGAGGACAATGTGAAGCTGATCCGGGATTTCCTGCAACAACAGGGAATATAGGGCCTGCATCCTGCCTGTATGCTTTTGGTAATTAGCAATTCCTTAAATTCTTAGACTTTTTTTAATAAATGCCTATCCCATAACGCGTTAGGATATGACGTGTAAAACATATGTATAGTTTATTTGTCATTATGTAAACTTTACATATCTTTATGTCGTTATTTATTTACATGTTGTAGCATTTATTATACAAATTAATTTAAACGTCATGTCATATCAAGAAAAACAAAACATTGTAAACATTATCAGTGGTCTGCTGGTAACCGCAATCTACGCCTACATTGTTTACCAGAAGCAACTGGCCGGGGAACTAGACCTTGCAGGTGATTATAAGCAATGGGGACTCCTTTTTGTCATTTTCATAGGGGTCTCTGTCGTTGCCCGTGTGATCATTCAAATTGTCTTTCATATTATCAACGCTATTGCAACCAGGACTGAAGACATTCCTGAAGATGATGAACGCGATAAGCTTGTTAAACTGAAATCCACCCGTAATTCTCATTATGTATTTATCACCGGTTTTACTTTTTCCATGATTATGCTTGCCATTGGCTGGCCGGTCTATACCCTGTTCATAATTTATATTGTCACCGGGTTACTTGCCGAGATCGCAGATAATGGATCCCAGATATTCTATTACAGGAAAGGAGTTTAAGATGGCAAGAAATAAAACAAAAAATAGCAGCAAGAGCAACATACGTAACAATATACGGAGATTACGATTTGATGCTGGCGAGATGACCCAGCAGGCCCTGGCAGAAAAAGTAGGTGTCTCCAGGCAAACCATTGTGGCCATTGAGAAGGGGAACTATTCCCCTTCACTTGAACTTGCATTCAGGATGGCGAGGACTTTCAGAACGCCCCTTGAGGAAGTATTTATGTATGAAGAAGCGGATTCTGAAAATACAGGAACATAACGTTGCGTAGCGATAGACTAGCAGTGAAAGCAACAGGGCATACCCGTTCATATGCTGCAAACTGGCATCGATGGCGCCAGTGTACAACCGGCCCCTTGAAACTTTATTAGCTGTTTGTGTAGTTTTTTCTCATGAATAGAGACTAACAAATAAAAGACCATTACAAAAATACTCATGGACCAAGCTGAAAAAGAGACGACATTCCTTGAACTGGTAAAACAGAATCAGCCGATTCTTCACAAGGTCTGTTTTGTGTATGCATACAACCGCCAGGAACGGGAAGATCTGATGCAGGATATCATCCTGCAGTTGTGGAAATCATTCCCAGGATTTTCAGGCAGATCTGCATTTTCAACCTGGATGTACAGAGTAGCGTTGAACACTGCCATTACGCAGACAAAAAAAAGAAAATCAACCATTGCGATTCAATCTGTTTCAGAATCGCAGGTTGATAAAGAATCATTGATGGATATGTCCGAAGAAATCCAGATTCTTTACAGGGCGATCGCACGTTTGAAGAAACTAGAGAAAGCCCTGGTGCTCCTGTGGCTGGAAGAAAAAAGCTACCAGGAGATTGCAGAAACTACTGGTATTACAGTCAAGAACGTAAGCGTGCAGCTGGTGCGTATTCGCAAAAAGCTGGCGCAGATCATTGCAAACATTCAAAAACAGCAGTCATGAACACACTTGAGAAATACAGATCAGCGTGGAAAAATGAATCTTCATTTACAGATTCCGTTCTTACCAACAACGAGATCAAATCCTATCTTTCAAGGCGGTCTGTGCATATGGACCGCATGTACAGGTCGGGCATCCTTTTTGACCTGGTCCTCAAGATTGTCCTGGCAGCAGGTGCAGCCGGTATCGTCATCTTATACCGAGCATCACAGGGCAGTTGGCTTATTGGATTGGTGCTTGGGATACTATTACTGGTCACCTTCCTCTATGAGCGAAAGGTTTACCGGAGAATCCCACATATTGCATCTCCGACATCCTCCCTGAAGGAAGCATTGCAGGAAAGAATTACATTTTTTAACAAATCCTACCTGAAGGCACTGCTTGTGATGGCGATCTCTAACCCGGTACTGATCCTGACGGGTGGAATCTACTATTTCTATTTTAAATACGGAGGAATCCGCCCCCTGGATGTGGAAGATATCATTGTATTCAGCCTCTTTTTAATCGCAGGGTATTTCCTGATGCTGGTATTCCAAATGAAAAATTTCCGCTTTCACATTGGTCAGCTTGAAGTGGTGCTGACAGAGTTTGAAGAAGAAAGTGTGACGCAACTTATGTTGAATACGCAACGAAAGAAAAGGAATCGCATCATGATCATGACCGGCCTGGCAGTGATCACCGGGATATTGCTATTCCTGCTCCTGCTTTTATGATTGCTGGTACTATAATATTCCTGCTCCCGCTTTTATGCTCCCCGGTAATTGATTGCTCCTTCTATTGTACGAATGATCAATCATTTGTTGTTTTTCCAGCAGCATCTGCTTCATGGCAATCTTCAGAATGAATCACAATTTTTATTATTTTAGGCTTTCATAAAAATCCATAGCTGTTGATACCTGGCAACAAGAAATAAAAATGATACAAGCCGGGATTGAAATCCGGATACCCAGGGGATCAGTAAGCTGCATGACGACGATAAAATCGATGAAATCGATGCCTTTATTAAAAGAAAAATTTTACAAAATAAAAACAAACATGCGTCAACTAACACAAATTGGCCTGGTCAGTATAATTGCCCTGACCCTGCCTTTAGCTTCACTCTCTTTGTCGGCCCAACAAGAGGGCATTACCAGTTCAACTGATGATGCGACTGGTCCAGTCTTCAAAAACGGGGAAGCCCAGGTAGTGGAAGCATTCAGTGATCCGGACAAATGGATCCGACATGATCTCTGGGTAGAAACCGGTTTTGACACTGACGGTGACGGAGCACCTGACCGCATGCATGTGGATGTCACCAGGCCTTACCAGACAGAGACCAGTGGATTGAAATTACCCGTGATTTATATTACAAGTCCGTATTTTGCAGGCACAGCTTCAACCTCCAGGAAATATTTCTGGAATCCGAGGCACAACCTGGGTGAACAACCACCAGAGCGAATCCATCCCCCGGAGATCAAGAGACGGGGAGAACGCCCCATTATTTCCAGTAAAGGTGTGGATACCTGGGTTCCGCGCGGCTTCATCGTAGTTCATTCTTCATCGCCCGGAACAGGCCTGTCAGACGGAGCCCCCACAGTGGGCGGTGACAATGAAACGCTTGCACCCAAGGCCGTTATAGACTGGCTTTGTGGCAGAGCGAAAGGTTACACAGAGCGGAAAGGTGATGAGGAGGTAATTGCTTACTGGTCTACTGGAAAGGTGGGTATGACCGGGACTTCCTACAATGGAACCCTGCCCCTGGCGGCAGCGACCACTGGTGTGGAGGGGCTTGAAGCGATTATTCCTATCGCTCCGAATACCTCTTATTACCATTATTACAGGTCCCATGGCCTGATCCGGCACCCTTACGGCTACATGGGTGAAGATATTGATGTACTCTATGATTTCATACACAGCGGGGATGAAACAAAACGGGTGTATAACAATTCAGTGGTCAGGGACAAAGAATTTGCTGAGGGCATGGACCGGATTTCAGGAGACTGGAACATTTTCTGGGCAGGCAGGGATTATCTGCTGGATATGGCGCCTATGAAAGCAGCGCTATTGATGGCCCATGGCTTCAATGACTGGAACGTGATGCCCATTCACAGCTACAGGATCTACAGGGCAGCGAAGGAAAAAGGCATTCCAGCCAAGATTTACTATCACCAGGGAGGACATGGTGGTCCGCCACCCCTCTGGCTGATGAATAAATGGTTTACGCGCTACCTTTATGACGTGGAGAATGGCGTGGAGGAACTTCCAAATGCCTGGATTGTCAGGGAGGATGAGCACAAAAATCATCCCACTCCCTACGAGGATTTTCCCAATCCGGCTGCCAAAAATGTTGAATTCTTCCTTTCACCGGGCGCCCCGGAAAAAGGATCACTGACGCTTCGAAAAGAGAGAGGCCTGGGAACCGAGACCCTGACAGACAATTTCTCGTTTTCAGGGGCTGCACTGGCACAGGCGGAAATCACCGATCACCGCCTGCTCTATGTGACAAAACCGCTCAGGGACTCATTGCATATTTCAGGTCTGCCGGAAATGACCGTTCGCATGGCCAGCAGCGCACCTTATGCCAACCTGTCGGTCTGGCTTGTTTCACTGCCCTGGAACACGGACCGTGGAGTTCAGATCACCGACAACATCATCACACGCGGCTGGGCCGATCCGCAAAATTACCGGACGATTTCTGAGAGTGAACCACTGATACCCGGCAAATTCTACGAGGTAACCTTCAACCTGCAACCCGACGACCAGGTGATCCTTCCCGGGCAACAGATCGGGCTGATGATCTTTTCCAGTGACAAGGATTTTACACTCTGGCCGGATCCGGGGACCAGGCTGACCATCGACCTGGATGCAACATCACTGACATTGCCGGTTATCGGAGGTATCAAAGGCATTGAAAAAGCAATTAAATAGTTCAGCCAGCCAGCTGATTAAATCATTCACCTGATATTTATGAAGAAAAATATATTTTACTCCGCGATGGTCATGTACCTTTTTGCGGCGAATCTCTATGCACAGCCCGATTCTATCTTCAACAGGATCATTGAAATTGGTACTACTGACAACCGTACCATGTCACACCTGAATGTTTTAAGCAACCGGATTGGCGGCCGGTTAATTGGCTCCGATGCATATGAAAATGCAGCGGTTTGGGCTGCCACCAAATTCAAGGAATGGGGGTTGGAAGTGGTCTTTGATGAAGTAGGTGTGCTTCCAGTGGGCTTCAACCGCGGTCCGTGGTTTGGCAGGATGCTTTCGACAAATAATATGCACCTGCACTTTGCTACACCATCTTATACCTCCGGAACAAAAGGAGTACAGCGCGGACATGTATTGATCGAGCCAAAAAACCAGTCGGAATTTGAGCGGATGAAGGGAAAGCTGAATGGGGCGTGGGTATTGATCTCCGGGGAAAATGAGGGCTGGCCCATAGACTGGTCACCCGCCGGGGACAGCATCAGGGATTCCATCAGGAGCGAAAATATCCGCATTGCTGAGGAAAACAGGAGAATCCGCAAGGAAAACAGCGAAAATGAAGGCAAACGACGCTACCAGGAGCAGGAACTCCTTGAACCCATTCAGGAGCCAGCCCTTTTCTACCGTGAGATGGTCGATGCCGGTATCCTGGGGATCATCCAGTCATCGAAAGTACCCATCCGGGTAATGTACGACAGGAAAAACCTTTTCAAGATGACATTTGATTCGCTTCCCCCGGTACCCGACATTAAGCTGGATGAACACCAATACGAAAAGATTTACCAGATGGCCCAGGAGCGCCGCTATTTTCAGCTGGAATTTGACATCAGGAACCATTTCAAAATGGGTCCTATTAAATACCACAATGTGATCGGTATTATCCCGGGAACTGAATTTCCAGAAGAATATGTGATCATGGGAGGACACCTGGATGCATATGATGTTGCCACCGGGGGTGTCGATAATGGATCGGGGGTGAGTCCGACCATGGAAGCCGCACGATTGATCATGGAGGCGGGAGGTAAACCGAAACGGACGATCCTGGTGGTGCTGTGGGCAGGTGAAGAGTTCGGTTTGTTTGGATCCAGCAGCTGGGTAACGCGATTTGAAAGTGACCTTGACCAGGTATCCAATATGATCAATCGTGACGGGGGTCCGACTGTTCCTGCCTCCATCAGTGTATCCGAGGCAATGAAAGAAGATTTCCTTCCTATCGTGGATGCGATCAACAGGATCAATCCCGAATTTCCGCTTGAAATGAAGACCATGGAACCGAGGGAGCGGCCCAAAGAGCCCTGGGGGACCGACAGTGGTCCTTTTGCAGTGAAAGGCGTTCCCACCATTGGATTTCAGAATGCTGATCCCAGGGGATATGATTTCAATTACCGGGAGATATGGCACACAGAGCGAGATTTGTACAACAAGAGCATCCCAGTGTACCAGGAGCATGCCGCCATTGCCACTGCTATCCTGGCATATGGCATTGCAGATCTAGATCATTTGCTTGACCGCAAAGGATACTACCTGGAGGAAGATGCTGGAGAAAAACGAAAAAAGCAGAAGAGATAAGGAGGATACCCTTTGCAGGTTAGAACAGAATCATCTATAAGATATCTGTGCTGAACGGACACTAACATGTGAGAACCGGGGAGACATTAACAGGCCAAAGCAGAACTGAAGCTATCAGGTTAGCGCAGAACGGGATACAACTCATGACACAACGGGGAACTGGACAGGATAGCGCAGAACGGGATACAACTCATGACACAACGGGGAACTGGACAGGCCAGCGCAGAACTGGGACTGAGAGGTCAACGCAGCGGGTCCTCTCCTTCCAGCATGGGATTGTCGTAGAATATCTTTTGTTCAAACTCAAAATCATACAGTGTTAGGATGCGGATGTTATAATATGATTCCCAATAATCTTCTATGGACCTGATATAGTCGCGCTTTGCGGATTCCCTTTCACTGAGTGATATTTTCAGTTCTGTAATACTGATCTCCCCGTTCTGAAATTTTTTCTGGGCGATCCTGTAGCCATTTTCGGCCACTTTATCAGCTTCTTCGGCAGTTTTCAATTGTTCCTTCAGCAGGTTGAAACGTTCCACCTGGACCACCACTCCGCGTTCAAAGTCCTGGATATCCTTTTCCACATCGAAGATCACGAGGTCACGCTGTGATTCTGCCAGTTTCACCTGTGAAGCTGACCGTCCCCAGTCCAGGATAGGCACGCTCACAGAAAATTCAACAAACTGCTGTTGCTCCGGTTGCTTATAGATGCCGCCCAGCACTTCTGAGGAATTTGACAGACCATAGCTTCCACTTAAAGTGGCTTTCAGACTATTGTCACGTTTTGCCTGCTCCAGCTCACGCTCTGCAATAAGCAGTCGTTGCTGGAAATAGATGACATCATCCTTGTTCTCTTTTGCTTCCTGCAATGCCTTATCCGGGTTAATAAAAAACAGGGTCATATCCAGCGGAATGATCAACTCTATATCTGTAGTTTGATCCAGGTTGATATAGGACTTTAACTGGAAATCAGCATTCCGCAGATCCATATCCGCATTCCGCACTGATTTCTGCGCATTCAGCACAGACAGCCTGATGCGGGAATAATCATTTTCGGAGATGGTCCCCAATTCTCTTCGCACTTCGGCAATTTCCAGGTTGGCCTGGCTGTTCTCCAGGTTACTTTTAGCCAGTTCATAATTTGTTTGTATGCGCAGATAACTGAAAAATAACCTTGCAGACCGGAGTGCGATCTCTTCGATGGTTTCCAGGTAATCCCGCTGGTCCCGCTCATATTGCAGGGGTGCAGTTTTCTTGTACCATTTCGCCCAGTTGTACTGAAATATGGGTTGATTGATCCCAATATATATAGGGCTTCCGGAAAATTCCTGGTCGCCAGCAAGGATATCATTGATCCCATATGCAGAGGTAGCAGCGTATATACTTGTATTGGTTTGTGCAATGGTCTGCCGCAAAGAGAGGTTGGCCGATGCAGAAAGGCGCCTGATCCGCTGGAACTTTATGCTCCCGTCGGGCTGGGTAATCGGGCTATTGGTATTCTCAAACTTCGGCAGATCACCATTCAGCAGCAGCTGGGGGCGGAACCGCGTCTGGAAATTCTTGAATCGCCAGTAGGCATTTACATTTGTGTTTTGTGCATATTTTGTGGCAGATGATTGTGATATCGCGAGATCGATCACATTTTTCAGGCTCAGTTTGTACACCATTGTATCCTTCGGCTCTACCTGGGCGGAGACACGCAGAAGTATTGTAACGAATAATATTATAGAAATAAAAATCCTGGAATTCATGTCAACATCAACTTTAATAGATATCCACTTTTTCCCTGTTCCTGAACAGGGACACATCCGAGATGATAACCTGGTCTCCCGGTTCCACTCCTGAACGGATCTCCACATGATCGTCGCCCAACACTCCTGTACTGATCCGCTGCTTTATGGCCACATCACCTTCTACCTTATAAATGTCAAAATCGGTGTTACGTTCAATGGATGAACCATAATTCACGCGCATGACACTATCCGCCCGTGCTACCACGACTTTCATTGGAACTGTCATGTTGGGTCGCAATCTAGCGTGGTTACTTTCCTCAAGGTATACATCAAATTCAACCTTCTTGTCCCTGATGGCAGGGCTCACTGTCCCGATCTGACCCTCAAGCGCTTCCTGGCCCAGGTTCACGATCACCTCTGATCCGGTACGAATGTACTCCGAGTGACCGTCGTCTGCATTTGCACGGATCTTAAAATTCGAGAGGTTGGACATTTTTATAAGGAGTTTGTCTTTGTTCACTTTTTCGCCTACCTGTCCATCCAGCGACAGGATTATCCCGGCGGAGGGAGCACGGATAATCATTTTCTTTAATAACTCCTTTTGTTGTTCCAGTGCTTTCTCCTGGATAGCGATCTGCAGACGAAGACCCTGGTCATCTGTCTCCAATTGCTTCAACCTGATAGAATTACGTGCACTTACTGTTTCCAGGTCTTTTTCCGCAAGCACGAGTTCCTGCTTGGTTTGTTCATACCTTGCCGGGGAAATTCCTCCTACCACCAGCAGTTGTTCCTGGTCTGCAAGTTCCGATTTCAGAGAAGCGATCTTAAGTTTTTTCACTTCGATATTGTAATCGAGATCCACCCGGATACTTCGTGCATTCAATTGGTTTTTCCGCAATGCATTACGTTTCACCTCCAGTTGATCTTCAATTTTTTCAATTTCTTCCTGGACAGGTTGGGGATCAAGTATAATAATCGCTTCACCCCGGTCTACGCGGCTACCTACGTCCTTCACGATCCGTTCAATAATACTTGAAGCCGGACTGAGTATCAGTACTTCACTTTCCGGCTCCACCGTTCCTTCCGCGGGAATGGTAGCAACTACTGAACCTATTTCTACTTCAGATATCTCAAAATCGCCGGAATTGATCTTTCCGATGGGAACAAATGTAAGCAAAACATAAACAGCAGCTCCAAGAGCTATAGCAATCAGCCCAAATATAATGACTCGTTTCACAGATAATGAGTTTGTGTTGTTTTTAATGATCCGGATGTTCCGGTTTCTCTGACGTTTGCCTTTACAGACAATTCATCCTGTATTGGCCAGGGAACAAAATTACACAATAATCCTCACCCGTGACAGGAAAATATCATATAATTCCGGATCCGTCTCCTATTAATATTGTCCGGTGGATACAGGCTCCAGGGCAAGAACCACTTACATTTCACGCTGCCGGGAAACAGCACTTCGCACAGGGTTAAAAATACGTTGAAGCAGCCGCATCTCATCCGTCAATATTTCTGCCTGACCCTGCATATTCTGGTTGAACTCAATATTAATCCCATAGAAAGTGGTCAGTCCATCGGGAAACGCTACCTCCACAGTATAAAAATTATCCTGGGGAACTTTTGAAACGTTTGCCACCTGTGCTTTTACCATGCCATATTCAAGGTGCGGATAACTGTCGAATCTAATATTTACCTGGTCACCTTCGTCCACCTCCCCTGCGCCGCGCATCGGGAGTTGAATTTTGCCAATGAGTGCCCCTCCTTTTTCGGGCACAATCGTCATTACATCCTCACCCGTTTTCACATTTTGATTTTCGCTCCAGAACCGGTTAAAAGTAACCTGTCCGCTAATGGGAGCAATAATCAGGTACTGTTTTTCCCATGTAGCAATCCTTGCCACAAGTTTATTTAAACTTTCCTCCAGTGAAGTGGTAAATGAGGTGAGCTGCTCCTGCTGACGCAATTCCATTTCCAGGATTTGTTCGCGGATCCCGGCTGTTTTGATATCATTTTCAGCTTTCAGGCTCAGCAATTCCTGCCAGTTGGCACGGCGCGACAGCATTTCAGATTTTGTATTCTCGTAATCAGACTCAGAAACCACCCCCTGGAGGAACAGGATGGAATCACGCTGGAATTGCTTATGGTACAGTGCATACTCCTCTTTAAGTGTGGATGCACGCATATCCAGGTTTTCTGAATAGGCCTGGTACCGTTCGTATTCTTCCTGCAAAAGTTCTATTTTTCGCTGGTGGTAGTCGAGGTGCAGGAATTCCCTGTAATCCCTGTAGTTTTTATAGAAAGAAGCATATTCCGGCTGGATGGGGCCCAGGTCTGCATTGCCATTTACAGGCAGATCAAGCTCAGGCAGTACTTCAGCAGGGAGGACCAGTTTTTCCAGTTGCAGCTTCAGATTGATCACATCTTCAAAATCCGCCGGATTCTCTATGACTGCCAGTACCTGACCGGCTGCAACCTCTTCGTTATCAACAACCAACAACTTCTCAATCTTTCCATCGGTCCTGGATTCAATATCTGCAGGTGGCTGAAGCGATGTAACATATATCTCAGCCTTTTTTACATCCGGTACTTTAAAGATCCATGCGCCCAGCAGGAGGATCGCGATGATCGCGAACAGCATGACGATACCATTCCTGGTGACCCAACCCGGGACCCTCCCGAGGATATCTTCAACCTCTTCGCTTCTGAGTTCGATGTTTCTTTTTTCTTCTGACATGGCAACGATTTGATATTGAGCTAATATAGAAAAAAATCGCATTGTCTTCAGAAGAGTAATCAACAATGCAAAAAAAACGCGCCGGGAATTGATGCCCGGCGCGCTTTTTTTAATTTAAAACATTTTATGCATCGATATTTGCATATTTCGCATGCTTTTCGATGAACTCCCTGCGTGGTGGTACTTCATCACCCATGAGCATGGAAAAAATCCGGTCTGCTTCAGCTGCGGAGTCGATGGATACCTGCCTCAGGGTACGGTGTTCCGGATTCATGGTGGTATCCCATAGTTGCTCAGCATTCATCTCACCCAGACCTTTATACCGCTGGATATGTATCCCTGCTTCACCACCATATTCTTTTACCAGCTGTTGTCTTTCCTCTTCGGACCAGCAATAGCGTTCGGTCTTTCCCTTTCGGATCAGGTAAAGAGGCGGTGCGGCAATGTACAGGTATCCATTTTGGATGATCTCGATCATGTACCTGAAGAAGAATGTCATGATCAGCGTGTCGATGTGGGATCCATCGACATCGGCATCCGTCATGATTATGATCTTGTGGTATCGAAGTCCGGAGAGGTCCAGTTCTTTACTGTCGTCCTCGGTCCCGATCTTGACCCCCAGTGCAGTAAAGATATTCTTGATCTCTTCGTTCTCGAAGATCTTATGCATCATCGCCTTTTCAACATTCAGAATTTTACCGCGCAACGGCATGATCGCCTGGAAGGTCCGGTCACGCCCCTGTTTTGCAGTTCCGCCTGCAGAATCACCCTCAACGAGAAAAATTTCGGTTTTTGCAGGATCCTTCTCAGAACAGTCGGCCAGCTTACCGGGGAGTCCCGCACCTGACAAGACATTCTTTCGTTGTACCAGTTCCCTGGCTTTACGTGCAGCATGTCTTGCCTGCGCAGCGAGGATCACCTTGGAAACAATCTGGCGTGCATCTTTGGGGTTCTCTTCCAGGTAGTGGGCCAGTTCACTGCTGACTGCCTGGTCCACCACACCCATGATATCGGAATTTCCCAGCTTGGTTTTTGTCTGCCCTTCAAATTGTGGTTCAGCCACTTTTACAGAAATAATTGCAGTAAGCCCTTCCCTGAAATCATCACCGCTGATATCAAATTTCAGCTTGGCAAGCATTCCTGATTTCTCCGCATAACTCTTAAGCGTCCTTGTGAGGCCGCGTCTGAATCCCGAAAGGTGTGTACCCCCCTCAATGGTGTTGATATTATTTACATAGGAGTGGACATTTTCGGAAAACGATGTATTATATTGAAGCGCCAGTTCAACCGGCACATCATTCTTTTCCGTATCGATGTGTATCACATCTTCAATGAGCTTTTCCCGCGTAGCATCCAGGTAGGCTACAAATTCTTTCAATCCTTCCTCTGAATAAAATTCATCAGTCCTGAAGTGGACTTCCCCGTCGGCATGTTCATCATTACCATTACCGTTCCCATTCTCTTCAGGTTCTCGCTTGTCTATGATCGAAAGGCGGATCCCTTTGTTCAGGAATGCCAGTTCGCGCAGCCGCGATGAAAGGATCTCGTACTTATACTCCGAGACGATGAAAATCTCGCTATCCGGTTTAAATGTAATGATGGTACCCGATTTGTCGGTTGTTCCCACTTCCAACACGGGTGCTTTTGGAACACCACGTACGTATTCCTGTTCATATATTTTGCCATCGCGGTGTATTTCCGCCCTGAGGTGCTGCGAAAGCGCATTCACGCAGGATACCCCTACACCATGCAACCCGCCTGAGACCTTATAGGAATCCTTATTGAATTTCCCCCCTGCATGAAGCACGGTCATCACTACTTCCAGTGCAGAACGTTTTTCTTTCTCATGCACATCCACCGGTATACCACGGCCATCGTCGGTCACAGTGATGGATCCATCTTCATTAATGACCACATCAATGCTGCTGCAATGACCGGCCAATGCCTCATCAATGGAGTTGTCGACAACTTCGTATACAAGGTGATGCAATCCCTTTTCACTCACGTCACCTATATACATAGCAGGTCGTTTCCTCACTGCTTCCAGACCTTCAAGCACCTGGATACTCTCCGCAGAATATCCATTTACAATGCTCTCGCCAATCTTCTCTTTCTTATTATCCATTTCGCAAACTTTAGCTATATATTTTTACACAATATGATCCGCTTTCAACAATATTTTCTTTCGTTGAAATCCGAAAAACAGTCGTTAAATTTTACAGAAAACCTGTGATCTTATGCCGGCTGTGCCGGCCCCAACTTCAAACCGTCGAAGGGAAGTACATTTGCAGTTTTCCAAGTAATTAAATATCAATCTCTTAAAAACCAATAATCCATCCCTTTTTGGTACACCCAAAAGTAGTCAAAAAAGTCGGAAAAACCATGAATAAACCCCCTGTAAATCAGTGAAGTTATTAACAGAAAGCTGTTGGTAGAATGTCCTTTTTATTCTAACAAATTTCAGCGGTTGACGGAGCACTTCAAATTCACTTGAACAGGCAGACTTTTAGTTCAAAATCACGTCCCCGGGATATTGGCTGAAAGAAACCAAGGGCGGAGGTGAATTCATTCAAAAAAATCCTCCAGCTGGTAGACAAATTCACCCAGGCTCTGCATCTTATTCGCCAGCCGGCGGGTAAAAAAGTTGAAGTCGAGTTTTGATACGATACTGTTCAGTTTTGATCGTTTTTTGGTATAATCGTGACCTGCCAAGCGGTATACACGCTTCAGATCATCCGCAGGTTTGTCTCGTTCTTCCATATTCTCCTGCTTCGGATTGAATCCCAATCTTTTTTGGATATACTCCGGGGATAGTTGCTGTGCAACCTTCCTGAAGTGGGTATATTCCCCCAGGAACCATGCCTCGGTTTCCATTACTGCAAGAAAGATTTTTGTGACAGCATTTTTCTGAGGCACCTTGAAATTGAGACCTTTTTTAAGTTTCGGGATTTCTTCATGGGAAAAGTTCGGGTATACATCCCGGAGTCCGATGATACAGGAATATCCTTTGTCTACCAGGCTTTGCCGTTGCATCATCAAATATCCTTTCACATTGGTTTCTCCACCGCAATCATAAATCAGTACATAATAACCGGTATTCCTTTCTATTTTTGCAGCATGCATTACGGTAAATGACATGCGGATATTATGTCCCCCGGTGATCTTGACTGTCTGGACAGCGACCCCCTTCTTGTCCATGACGGTCTCAAGCATTCGCCTTACCAATATCTGTTCTGTAAGTCCTTCAACAAAAATGGCAATGCGTTTCATCTATGGAAATTATCTTTGTCGGATGCACGAGATCATTCTGTTTCGTCGGAGAACCCTTTTTTAAAGAACTCACTGGCATAGAAATCAAAATTATTCAATCCCGTAAATTTGAATTCTTCGAAGATCTCCCTGGAATTCTCGTAGTTATATAAACTTATCTTATTTCCATCGCGCTGCAGGACAGCCCAGTTTTTGATATCCACGGAGTTCATGATAAAGGAGTCATTGGTAGACATGATCAGTTGTATCCCCGATGATTCTGCCTTTTTTACGAGTAAGCTTACCAGTAGTTTTGCACGTGAAAAATCAAGTCCCTCGCCGATGTCATCTATGACCACACAACCATTTTTACCTTTGAGCACATACCTGTTGAGCCTTACCAGTACGCTGAAGGCGCGGAACATTCCCTGTGACATTTCGTGCTGTGTTACCTGTTTCTCAAGTCCAGCCTCAGTCGTATACACTGCATAACGGTCCTGTTGTGAAGGATGGTGTTTCTCGGAAAACTGAACAATGCCTGTGTCCTCCAGTTGATAGCCGATTTCATTCATATCTGCCATCAGCTCGTCGCGGAAATCATCGAAATCTTCCATCGCCCTCTGCAGCACAGGAACCAGCGAAGTGTTGGTATCACTGAAATCGATTTCTTCATCTTCAAATACCTTTTTCAGTGCAAAACTGTTCTTTCCCAGGTTGCCGCTGAAATCAAACCGGCGCATATTGGTGGCCCAGTCGTGGATCTTCTCCAGGAAAGGATGCTGCAGTTTATCTCTTTTTGCAAAACAGGCAAGCTGATTGGGTGGAATGCCGAAACCCAGGGAGAGTTGCTCCTTGCTGCCCATGTAGATGATCCACCCGGAACCATCTTCGCCCCTCTCCAGCACTTTTTCTCCCTTCCAGACCAGTTGTTCATTCAGGATTACAGCGTTGTCGTATTCGAAATCGAGCTGTATTTCTTCTTCCCCGCTGATGAAGGTTACTTTATACTTCCCATGTATCTTAGGAATATTCAATCGCCCCCTGAGCATCTCGACCAATTCGCCAATGGCATTTAATGTCCTGGTCTTGCCGCTGGAATTCTCCCCGACGATCAGGTTGATTTTCCCGAGATGAACATTATCGATCAGCCATTCAATGGCCTTTCCTTCGTTTTCCCTGAATGTAAGCTTTCGAAGGTACATTTTCTGTAAGTAGTTGGTGTCATGTAAATATACATTAAATGGCAGACAATGCAGCATATATCATGAGTGAAATTATCCCACGTTCAGCAGAATAAACGCATCCTTCAGACACTTGAATAAGTGCTGCCATTCAACGCTGAAGGATCTTAGGTATTGACCGGTGTGCACACCAGGTCTAGAGTCCGTAGGTGAATCCCAGCATCACACGGAACCGGTGGGAGGGATAATTGTGCCATATATAGTAGGGCTGGGCTGTCATGTTATTAAAGCGGGCCCAGAATGACAACAGGTTGGTGTACCTGTACTCTACGCCCAGGTTCAGGTCCACTGTTGTATTGAGCTTTTGCGGTTCGCCACCCTCCACTATTGATGGGTAATAGCGTGGGCCGATCACGAACAATCCTGCATCCGCCAGGATTTTATCCCCCAGGTTATAACGTGCCTGCAGACTGGCATCAAAATTCGGCTTGTACCAGGCATAGGATTCTCCTGCATAGCTTTCCCTTGAGGTCTCATAACTATAATAATTTCCTTTCAGAAACACCCGGAGGGATTCTGTCGGCGCGATGTTCAGCTCTCCATAGACATTCAACAGCGTCATATCGTCAGGCCGCACAATAAACTGGTTATTGAGGTAATTCGATGTATCGGTCACAAAGAAATACTGGTCATCAATGGCCTCATAGGTCCCCTTGAAATTATAGGCAAGATAATCCGTTACTTTGCCTTTAAGTCCGACATATGCAAGCAGTTTATGGTTGGTAGGCTTGACTGCGAGTCCGGGAACCAAATAGGGATTCTCTCCGACGATCTTCATATAATTGTTGGTCTCCTGGAATCCGTCCACCCCGAAATAGGGCACAATCACTTCTTCCACAATGTTAAATGAGAATTTACCCCGCACATAGAACTTTGGCTTCACAACACCATCGCGAATTTCGGTATAGGTATTCAGGCCCGCCATGAAGCTCCACTGGGCGCTTGATTTTGATATATATGGATTCAGCTTCACCATGAACTGGTTTGTGAGCAGCGTATCCCAGCCAGACGGGTGACCAAAATATTTTAGTCCCAGGTCGCCGCCGATTCTGAAATCACCAAACAACTGATCAATGGATCCATCCAGGACCGCGCCATGTTCCACCTGGTCAAAATCATGCGTGAAGTAATTATATTCAAGGGTTCCATCGTATTGCAGGTGCAAAGAATCGGGCCTGGCCGATTGGAATCCCACTGCCGCATGTGCATTGAAAAAGGGGTGTGTCATATCGGATCTGTTCACCAAATCGGCAAAGGCTGTATCCACACCGTAATGCACATAAGCATCATATGAAGCGCCTGCGTTATATTCGAAAATAGTACGGCGACCGAATCGTTTCCCGTAGATCTCCAGGTCATTTTCGTTAAAGCCTGCATCCACTTTCGTATCATTTGCCAGTTTTACCTTTCCATTCATGGAATGGTGTTTCAGCAGGACGCCGAATGTTCCGTTGCTGGACCTCACCTGGTTAATACGCAGTTCTGCCAGCGGGGTGAGGTAGTTTCCTGCACCAAGTTTCAGTTCACTTTTATAGAGTTTATCGAGTTCAGGTTGCACCATCCTGGCTGGTTTGATAGGTGTCACCCTGTAATCGGTTTCGTAGCGCTTCGAAAAGATCGCATATTCAAATTCGGGATTCTCATAATCCACCGTGTCATCGATATCAGGCAAGAGTTGTATCTTCTCTGCACCCGAAAGGGTTGGTGTATATGGTTTTACCACTCTCACCTCCTCCTGTTGTCCTGTAAGGGTAAAGGGAAGTATCAGTGCCAGTATTAAAGTGGTAAATATAGATCTTAAATGGCTCATGCTTAATGTTTTTGCAGACATTATTGTAAATCATTGAATGTATCACTGTCATCGTAGATCTGGTTGTCCACCTCGGATGCCAGGTTTTCATGACGACGTTTGGCTTCGTCCACGATCCCGTCGTCGGGAATGGTATAGTAGTCAATTATACTTTTAAGTGTGTGGATGGCCTGGAATTCATCATCCAGTGACAGGTATACGTCAGAGAGCAGGAGAAATGCTTTTCCCATCCAGTATTGGTGTGGCGTATTCATCTCGATGAACTCATATATTTCTTCCTCAATTTCACGATAAGGTCCGGGATCATACGTGGTTTGCAATACGGCCCTGTCGTACATGATCTTTGCCACCATGAACTTGGATTCAGCGCCCTCTTTCGTACTCACATCAAAGGCATTTTTTTTGAAATATTCATAGGCCCTGTCCACCTGGCTGAGTGCCATGTATGATTTCGCTATCTTATACCAGGCTTCCCGTTCTGTCTCTGCCTGCAGTTTTTCAAGGTTGAGCACATCGGTGGCTGCATCAATGGTGTTTGCATACTCTTTCAGCAGGTAATAACATCGCATCACGCCAATGTTTGCTTCAACGATATTTGCCGGTTCATTGGCGATCTCCAATAAACGCAGGTATTGATTCACCGCTTTGTTGTAACTCCCATTATCAAAATGGATCCTTGCGGAGGCCACCAGGGCCAGCTCCGAGAACATATTGCGCGGTTGTGCTGCAATATAGTCGAGTGAATTCAAAGCCTCATCCGGCTGATTCATTTTCAGGTGACAATCGGCTTTGTAATAGTGTGCATTCAGGAGATAATTTCCATTGGGATGGTTCGCAAGGTATTTATCAAGTGAACGAATGGCCTCACCGCAATTCCCGCCGGCATAGGCATTCTCAGCGGCAACATACATAAGCGAATCCTGTTGTTTATTGGAAATGTCTCGTCCCAGTTTATTTACAAAAGCCAGGTAGCCATCGATATTGTTATTGCGGACGTAGATCGTTTCCAGGCTTTGCAACGCATTATCTGCTTCCGGGGTACCTGGATAATCGCGCGCCACCCTGGTGTAATAGGTCAGTGCATCTTCATATGCACCCTGGTTGAAATAGATTAACCCAAGCTGGTTCAGCGCTTTGCTCAGGTAGATACTGTTGGGATGGTCACTGATCAGTTCCTTATACACATCTACAGCTGCATTGCTGTTCCCCAGGGCCACGTAGGTCCTGCCCGTTTCAAAGAGTGCATCATCCACGTAGGGTGATTCTGGCTGATCAGCAACAATATCCTTCATCACCTCCAGTTTTTGCTCCAGCCTGTTCAGGATGCCATAGGTGAATCCCTTCTGGAAGAACGCATAGTCCTTATCGGAGCGGCCCAGGCGGATGGCTTCATTGTAGTGCTCAATGGCTACCCAGTAATCTTTTTGTACGAATTTACAATCGCCCAACCGGTTATAGGCATCTGAAAGTGTTCGCGAACGCGGATCATCTTCCACTCTTACATAGGCGGAAAACCACTGTTCTGCTTCACGGTAATCTTCCTCGTCAAATGCAATATACCCCATGCTATAATTGGCCAGTGCGTACTCTTCCTGACCGGGGGAGCGTGGTTCCTCCAGGAATTCACTGAAAAAGGTCTGCGCCATCACCAGGTCGCCGGACCGATAGGCTGCTTCTCCCAGCCAGTAATAAGTGCGTGCCCGGATGATATCGTCATACTGGCCATATTCCAGCGATTTTTCGAGAATATTTACTGCTTCAACGAATCGGAGGTTGTTATAAAGTTCAAGTCCCCTGTAAAACGCCACCTTCTGGTAGGCACGTTCGATCTGTGCATCCCTGTATTTGATCTTTTCCAATGATGCAAGTGCCAAACTGAAATTCCTGGTTTGCAGGTAGGCCATGACCAGGTAATTATATGCTTCATCGATCCGGTCCGAGGAGGGATAGTAGGTGATGTACTGGTTGAAGGATTGTATGGCCTCGTTGAATGGATTATAGGACAATTCGAAGGTCAGCTTGGCATAGTTGAAGAGGGCATCTTCCTGGATCCGCTGATCGTAATCCATTTTCGCGGCTTCTCCGAAAGCTGTCATTGCCTTGTTCTTGTTTCCCAGGTTCAGATAGCAATCCGCCAGGTGGTACAGCGCACTCTGGGCAATCTCGGATCGGCGGTAAGTAATCTTCTCAAATATTTTGCGTGCCTCATCATACTGACCATTCTTATAGTATGCAAATGCCATCTGGTACCGGTCCTTGATGGAGTACCCCGAGGCATTGTCCCTGTACATTTCAAGGTAGGGAACCGATTCGGCATACTTTTCCAGCATGAAATAGCTTTCCCCGATGATCTTGGCCATCTCCCCTATCCTCCTGTCCGAGATCGAGTCCATCAATTGCGGGGCATATTCCAGGACCTCTTCATACTTCTTCTGGAGGTAAAGGATCTGGGAGATATAATAGGGAGCAATATTGGCGAACATCGGGTCCCTATCGATCCTCCTGAACCCCATCAATGCTGTTTCATAATTCTCTTCCACGTAATGGATATGGGAGTAGTAATAGGTTGCGGGAGCAGTATAGGGTGAATCCACATCCAGTATCTCATAGAAGTTCACACGCGCATTCTCATAGTCCCTCCGCATGTATTGAGCATATCCCTTCTTGAAATAAAACTCCGGCCGCTCACCGGTGGTAAGTCCCTGGCGATCCACTTTGTTGTACCACATAATTGCGCGGGGCCAGTTCCTTTTATAATGAAAATAGTTGCCCAGTTGGAAACACACCTCATTTACATGTGGACTTTCGGGATGCTCGGCGATGAACCTGTACACCTGGTATTCCGCATCGCGGTTATACAGGTGGAGTGCACACATGGCATGGTAGTACATGGCTTCTGCGCGCAGCTGGGTTTCCTTGCCCTCCGTAGCTTCTATAACCTGGTCGAATTTATTGCGTGCCGCCCCGTACTTTTCCTTTTCATACAACTCGATTCCCTCGTAGAGATCACGGTCATTATAGTGGTATGCGGCATTCTTCTGTCCGGCCATGCTGGTTGAAATGACCATAAAGAATACCGTAAAGATGATATAGTTACATTGCTTCATAATCCTGGCATTATCCTGTAAAAGTACTAAATATGAAAGGGTGCTTTCCGGCATTCCCCCCTTTTTAATTAACAGGGCGGTGTTAATTTTTATTTTGCGCATGATCATTGACATTCCACAGCAGTCGTTAACTTGCACGTCGTTGAATATGGCAACACTCAGACTAAAAACGAAGCAGAACGCCAATTATTTTTGTATATTCATCATATTGAATGTAGAACCAATAGAACGGAGTATTTAAACCATTCATGATCATACTTTTTTACCTATTTTAGTCTCCTGGAAAACAAGATGATTCCTTCAATGTAAAATGCAGCAATAATATGTCCTTAGATACTGTCATATCATTCGAACATGCCAACATCAAGGTGGAAGATCACCTGGTGCTTTCAGATGTCAACTTCAATGTGAAGAAAAATGAGTTCGTATACATCATTGGTAAGGTGGGAAGTGGCAAGACCAGCCTGATCCGCACGATCAATGCTGAATACCCCCTGAAAGAAGGATTTGGCACCGTAGCAGGTTTCCAGCTGGAAAAGCTGAAGCGCAAGGAAATTCCCATGCTGCGCAGGAAGTTGGGCATTGTGTTCCAGGATTTCCAACTGCTGAATGACCGGAATATCAACAAAAACCTTGAGTTTGTGCTGAAAGCCACAGGGTGGAAGAACAAGAAGGAGATTGACGAACGGATCGCCGAGGTGCTTTCAAAAGTAAACCTTGGCTACAAGGGCTTCAAGATGCCCCACCAGATATCGGGTGGTGAACAGCAGCGCGTGGTCATTGCACGGGCGTTGCTGAATAACCCGGATATTATCCTTGCAGATGAGCCCACCGGCAACCTCGACCCGGCCACTTCCGAAGAGATCATGATCATCCTGCACGATATATGCAAGAGTGGCCGCGCCGTGGTGATGGCAACACACAATTACAACCTGATTAAGAAATTCCCTTCACGCACCGTGAAATGTGAGAAGGATACTGTGATGACTACCAACCTGAGTGAGGCCGACCTGGACCGGCTGATCCAGAATGATTGAGGAGACTTGGTGAGAGGGAGACTTGGTGAGAGGGAGACTTGGTGAGAGGGAGACTTGGTGAGAGGGAGACT
>CAZOXI010000004.1:0-28575 GCA_964583445.1 uncultured Bacteroidaceae bacterium
GGTGTTGAAGGAGTGCGTACCATTGCCGCAACATTTCCGGAATAACGGGTATAATAGCTATGGTACGGGAAAGCTGTTTCATGAAGGGGCGGCGGGCGATTTCTGGACGGATTACGGCATAGGTGTAGACTATGGCCCCTGGATTCTCGATAACAAGGGTAAGCCCAATTGGGTTCACCCCAAATTGTATGCGACCTGGAAAGAGTCGATTGGCTATCACGATTTCAGTTATGGCCCGTTGTCGGATGTGCCGGTTTGGGATCGTGAAAACGCTCCGAAACAAGCCGGTAAAGATGGGTGGTATTACCAAAACAAAAAACCGTTTCGCTATGTCAGCGAGGAGGATCGCGATCAGATGCCGGATGAAATATCGGCCGAATATGCGGCAAAAATCCTCCAGCAAAAACATGAGAAGCCATTCTTCCTCGGGGTAGGTTTTGTGCGTCCGCACACGCCTCTCTTTGCACCGAAAAAATATTTTGATATGTATCCGCTGGAGTCGATTACGTTTCCGCCTTATCTGGAGAACGATTTGGATGACTGTGCCGAAGCGTTGCGGAAGCGTTGGCTGAGAAGCTTTGAGAAGTTCTCGAAAGTCAGCAACGGTGGGGGCTGGAAAGAGTGGATACAGGCGTATTTGGCATGTATCACGTTTTTGGATGATCAGGTGGGCGTGGTGTTGGAGGCCTTGGAGAATAGTCCTTATGCGGATAATACTATCATCGTTTTCACCAGCGATCACGGCTACCATCTGGGCGAAAAAAGTACGATGCAGAAATGGCATCTGTGGGAAGAGTCTACGCGCGTGCCCTATATTATTTATCAACCCGGTGCCAAAGGGAACGGAATGGCCTGCCCGCATCCGGTGACGACGATCGACCTCTATCCAACGCTCGCCGATCTTTGCGGACTGCCGTTGAATCCCAATGAAGGCCGATCCGGTTTGCCGCTCGATGGATTTTCATTGCGGCCGTTTTTGGATGATCCAACGACCCAAAACTGGGATGGTCCGGAAGTCGCTTTTATGGCGGTCGGCAAAAGCTTCAAAGACGCCAAAGGCTGGGCGCTGGAGCCGCATCAGTCCGTGCGCTCCGAGCGATATCGCTATACGCTTTGCAGCAATGGCGAAGAGGAACTCTACGATCATAATAACGATCCGCATGAATGGACCAATTTGGCTGGGCATCCAGAATATTCGAGCATTAAAGCGGAGTTGAATGGGGCTATGATGGCTATTTTGTTAAAGAAAGATTTGGGAACAGATTAGGCGTGTGAAATTTGGTGTATTTATTGAAAAAATTGCTCTGCGAGCCTGTGCAGACTACAAAAATGAAAAAAGGAAGAAAATGAAAACATTCCAGACCATCCTCCTACAAGTAATCACCCTCTGCCTGTTGTCGGGCACCGTGCTCTCGGCGAAACCGCTCGATGAGGCCTTTTTCAATCCGCCCGATAAGACAAAGCCTTGGGTGTTCTGGTTCTGGATCAACGGCAACATCAGCAAAGAGGGGATTACCAACGATCTGGAGGCGATGAAGGCGCAGGGCATCAATGGTGTTATGTGGATGGAAGTGAGCGGCAAGCATTGGGCCCCCGAAGGACCTGTGAAAGGAGGCACGCCCGAGTGGTTGGAGATGATGCGTTTCGCCATTATTGAAGCAGATCGCCTGGGAATGGAGTTCGGACTAAGTGTGAGTTTTGGGTACGGATCCGGAGGGCCGTGGATCACGCAGGAGAATGCGATGAAAAAGCTGGTCTGGACAGAGACGCGTGTTCCGGGCGGAAAAGAGGTGCGCGTGGAGCTGCCAAAGCCTGAATCCAAGATAAATTTAAAGCGGTTTAACGGGCAGTACAATTTGAAGGAAGACTACAAAAGCGAGGATGACTTCAGGAATGACATTAATCGTACGTATAAGGATATTGGCGCTTTCGCGGTGAAGGTGGAAGCAGGGCAGGTTCAACGCATAAAAGGAAAAGACCTGGCCAACCTTTCAGGCCTGGGATGGAACGCCTTTCCAAAGATGAAAGGCGGGGCGGGGGACGCCATTCCGAGAGCGCATATTGTAGACCTCTCAGCGAAGATGAGCCCGAAGGGAACGCTCAGCTGGACTGCACCGGAAGGAGATTGGGTCATTTTCAGATTGGGGCACATGGCCAATGGGAAATTGGCGCGTCCGTGCCCGGTGGCGGCCATTGGCCCAGAAGCCGATCGTTTAAATCCCAAGGGTATGGATGCGCACTTTGAAAACCATTTGAAACCTATTTTGGATGCTGTTGGAGATGCCGCGGGACGCACCTTGAAATACATCCACATCGACAGCTGGGAAGCCCACGGGCAAAACTGGTCGAAAGGGTTTGCGGAAGAATTTAAAAAGAGAAGAGGCTACGCCATCGAGCCGTGGCTGCCCACGCTTACCGGAGCGATCATTGAGAGACCGGAAATGACCGAGCGCTTTTATTGGGACCTGCGACAGACCGTTAACGAGGTAATGCTGTCCAACTATATCGACCGCTTGAAGACACTGGCCAAACCATACGGGGTGGAATTTTCTTCGGAACCCTACGGGACTTTCTCTATGAACTCGCTGACCTACGGCGGTCGTGCTGAATTACCCGTCGCGGAATTTTGGACTGGGAGACAGGCGCAGCCGGAATTTGCCGGATACCAACGCTATACAGAGCCCGCAGATTTTATTCCCTACTGCTACCATACGATGAAAGCAATGGCTTCGGTGGCCAATACCTATGGGCGGCCACGGGTGGGTGCTGAGGCGTTTACCGGCGCTCGCGCCTGGTTCGATCATCCCTGGATGCTTATGCGCATGGGGAATGAGGCCTTTGCTCAAGGTATCAATCTCTTCATTTTCCATTTGTATGCCCACCAGCCCTACGAAGACATGGTTCCCGGCATCACGCATAGAAAGTGGGGACAACACATGAATCGCTACCAGCCTTGGTGGGACTATTCCAAGCCGTACTTTGACTATTTGGCACGGGCTCAGGCGATGCTCCAGCAGGGGCGGACAGTCACTGATATTGCTTATCTGGTTACAGAAGATTCCCCCGTCGACATCAGGGGCTCGCAGGTTGCCTTCGACCGTCCTCGCGGATACGACTTTGACTTTTGCACCCCCGAAATAATCCAGCGGATGGAATACAAGAACGGGCGTATCCATCTACCCAGTGGAGCCAGTTATCGGTATCTACTTTTACCCAAGGATGGAAAGTTAACTTTGGATACGGCTAAAAAAATTGAGGCTCTGCACAAGGCGGGAGCGCAGGTGATCCGGCAGTCTGAAATACTGGGCACACCGGGTCTTGAAGGATATCCGAAAAGTGACTTAACCGTCAGAAAAATGGGTAAGGCCTGGCCCGCTCTCCCGGACGGTGGATGGAGTGCACAACTCGCTGCAGATGACTTGAAGCCGGATTTTACAGGTAACGGGATTCAATGGATACACCGTCGCTCGGGTACGGACGATATTTACTTTGTCGCGAATGATTCACTCGAAGATGTTGAGCAGATTTGCACCTTTAGAGTCACCGGTAAAGTTGCCGAGCTCTGGGATCCGCTGACCGGAGATTTTTTTGCTCTACCCGAAGCAACGGAAAAAAACGGGATGACGTCGATTCACCTGAAGTTCGAACCGGCGCAAAGTTGGTTTGTCGTATTCCGGGAACAAGCGACTCCGGGACGCATGAACCACGCGCCCTTTGAGTCTTTCGATGTCGTTCAGGAGCTGGATCTCGATTGGGAGCTCAGTTTTGATGAAAAATGGGGATCCCCGGAGGTGTTCAAAATAGATGCGCTGAAATCGTGGTCGGAACACGATGATTCTTTGGTCAAATTCTATTCCGGTACCGGGAAATATCGGGCGCGCTTCGAGGTGGATGGTAGCGGCCAACCCAAAAATCTTCATCTTGATCTTGGAAAGGTAGCGGTTGTCGCGCGGGTAACATTGAATGGCAAGGATTGCGGAATTGCATGGAAACCGCCCTATCGTGTCGATGTATCCCAGGCGATCAAAACGGGCGAAAATATATTGGAGATTGAAGTAGTCAACACCTGGGTGAACCGTCTCATAGGCGACGAGCATCAACCTCTCGACTCCAAATGGGAAAATTGGGAAACGCTCGCCGAGTGGCCGGATTGGTTTGAGGAAAAAACGAAGCGTACCTCGGGGCGTTATACCTTCACCTCGGTGCGTCACTACGACGATAAAACACCCTTGGTATCTTCCGGTTTGCTCGGGCCTGTCACTTTAATCAGTAATCACGAAAAAATAGAACGATGAAAATAACAACAACACCAATTCTGTACGCACTTACTTGTGTGCTATTGCAGATGGGCGTGATGTCCGGATATGCGCAATCCTCTGAGCTCCGCTGCGAATATCTGGATAACCCGCTGGGCATGGATGTCCGAGAGCCGCGCTTGAGCTGGGTGGTTCCCAACACGGTGCGAGGAGACCTGCAGACCGCCTACCGGGTCAAGGTGTCCAGCACGCCGGCCGGCGAGGGCGACTTATGGGACAGCGGCAAGGTGGCGTCCGGCGAATCGATTCATGTGAAATACCAAGGCAAACCCTTAGCGTCCGGTCAGCGATGCTACTGGACCGTTGAGACTTTTGGCCGTGACGGTTCCTCGCATGGCGTCAGTGAAGAGGCAAGCTGGACCATGGGGCTGTTGGAAAAAGAGGATTGGAAGGGTTCGTGGATCGGAGCGAAGGGTTCCAATGCGAAGGATCACATCTGGTACCGAAAAAAATTCACCCTGCAAGGACAGGCCGATTCAGTTTTTGCATACGTTGCCTCTTTGGGGTTTCACGAACTTTATATCAATGGGAAAAAAGTGGATGATCGCTTGATGGCACCGACGTTAACGGCGCTCCATAAGCGTGTGCATTACGTGACGTATGACATTACCCATCTGTTAAAGGAGGGGGAAAATGTCATCGGAATTTGGTATGGACCGGGTTGGACGACGTTTAATCAATTTCAAAGGGTCCCCAAAGGAATCCTGGCCCAGGTAAATATCGAATTCGGGGAGGACGATATCCAACTTTATACCGACACTACCTGGCGGTGGAAAAAGAGTTCCAGCGAACATGTTGGAGAGTGGAAACAAGCCAATATGGGCGGGGAGAGAGTCTTCGCGAGCCAGTTGGAGCCGGATTGGAATGTACCAGGATACAATGATCAAAATTGGCAGACGGCAGATATCCTTTCCTATGATGGGCAGCTCACTGCAGAAATGATCGCCCCGGACCGCGTGATTGAAGAAATCCCGGTGGTGAAAACAGAGAAAGTGGGCTCGGCTTACCAGATCAGCCTGGAAAAGAACTTTACAGGTTTCATCAATGTGGCCCTGAAAGGACCTGCAAATGGTGAAGCGGTCATCAAGATTAAAGATGATGTAAACAAGGAAGAGGGCGAATACGGTGAATTCGGGCAGATAAGTTATCTTGTTTTTGATGATAGCGGCGAAGGAGTCTTTCAGAATCGCTTTAATTTTATGGCGGGGTGTGAGCTCGAGATCAGCGGAGTGACCGAAGTACCGGTGTTGAAGGCGTATGCGATCAGTACTGATTTGAAGAGGACGGGTTCGTTTGAGTCGTCCAACGACTTGCTGAATCGAATATATGAGACCGATCTTTGGACTTTCCGGGCGACTACGATAAACGGCGTCACCGTGGATTGCCCCCACAGAGAGCGTTTGGGGTATGGGGAAGTTGCTTTCGCGACTTCATGGGGCATCGGTCTGCCAAATTATAAGACAGGCGCGTATTACAAGAAAATGATTCAAGGCTGGATGGATGTGCAGCATCCCGACGGAAATAATTTCTTTGTCGCCCCTACGCCCAAAAAAACCTGGGGCGGTCCTCTTTGGAGCAGTGCGCCGCTTACCGTAACGTATGAGATGTATCGGGCGTATGCAGACAAGGACATCATCGGGCATTCCTACGAAACGATGAAACGATGGCTCGATTTTTTGGACCGTAATGTCGTGGATGGCGTGCTGGTGGCCTACGATGGAGGAAACCGCTTCCTCGGTGAGTGGGCTGCTCCCAACAACCGGAGGAACAATGGAAATTCTCCGGAGGCGGAACTGTTTAACAACTGCGTCTATGTCATGATTCTCGATATGTTCGTCGAGATGGCAGAGGCCGTAGATAAAAAAGCTGATGTGGCCTTGTATGGTGCGCGAAGAGACACGCTGCGGTCGAATGTGCATCAAAAGTTTTTTAACCCGCAACAGAGTAATTATATCGATAATATTCAAACGCACCTCGCATTTCCGCTTCTTACAGGCGTGACTCCAGCGGATAAACAGGCAGACGTTTTAGAAATATTTGAAAAGGAAATATTAGAGACCCGGCCATACCTCGATATGGGCAGCTCCGGATTGCCGATCCTGCTGAAATTCCTGCTGGAGTCGGCCGATCGAAGCGATATTGTGTTTACGCATTTAAACAAAGAAACGCACCCATCCTATGGCTATTTTTTAAGCCGGGGCGAGACGGCCTGGCCGGAATTCTGGAACAGCACCCGGCCGAGTAAAATTCACACGTGTTACACCGGAATTGCGTCGTATTTCCAAAAGGGTGCGCTCGGCATTCAGAACGCTCCCGGCACGATCGGCATGAAGCACATCCAGATCAAACCGGGTGTTGTTGATGGCCTCGATTGGGCGCGCGGCAGCATACAGTCCGTGTATGGAGTGATCCATACAGGTTGGAAACAGCACGAGGATGGTTGTTTTACCCTGGACGTCGAGGTGCCCGGGAATACGACCGCCGAACTTTATCTTCCGAAGCCGAAAGGCGCCGGTCGCAACTGGGCGATTAAAGAACAGGCGGGCGTTTGCTGGAAAAACGGTGCATTCGTGGACGGGGTGCCGGGAATTACAGCGGCAAAGGAAGAAGGCGGGTTTGTCGTCTTGAGTGTGGGAAGTGGAGAATACGGATTTGAAACCGTGAACCTTCGGTAAAGGGACTTCTATGGTGGCATATACCATGTGGCTTGAGTCGGAACTGATGTCAGCGGCAGTGAAGTTCCCAAAATAAATTGCCATTGGATTAAGATAGTTCTAAATTGTATTAACCTGCAATTACTTAATAACTGATAAAGAACAAATGATTTATTTTATAATAACAGCTTTCAAAACACCGATAAAAAACAAAAAAATGTTTAAACACTTACTTCTTATATCTTTTTTACTGGTTTCATCCTTAATCTTTGCTCAAAAAACGGATAACCAAAGGCTTATAATTCTGGCCGACATGGGTAATGAGCCCGATGAAGAACAGCAAATGGCACACATGCTCATGTGCTCCAACGAATTCGATCTGGAAGGATTAATTGCTGTAACCGGCAAATATTTGCGTCCTGAATCTAAAAGCGCATTCAAGCAAATAACACATCCTGAGTTGTTTACAGAACTAATTGTTGCCTATAGCAGAGTCTACAATAATCTATTTCTACATGCAGATGGCTGGCATTCACCAGAGTACCTGAAATCTATTGTAGCTTCTGGTAATTCCGGATACGGCATTGAAGATGTTGGAGATGGTAAAACAAATGAAGGTTCTGAGCTTATTCGTAAAGCCATAATAAAGGAGGATCCAAGGCCTGTATATATTGTTGTAAATGCTGGTTCCAACACCCTTGCTCAAGCACTATGGGATATTAGAAAGACGAACAATGAAGATGAAATGCATAAAATAATTTCGAAACTAAGGGTTTTCGAAAATGGCGCGCAAGATAATGCTGGTGCGTGGATATGTTCGCAATACCCGGAAATTTATTGGATTCGAAGCAATTATCAAACTTATTGTTATGGTGGGCCAGCCTTTGACGGAGCAAAGGATAGCAAAGGGAATAATAAAAATTTAGGCCCTCACTATTGGCAACCGTATGAATATTCTGCCGTAGGTCAGCATCAATGGTTATTGAAAAATGTAATAGCAGACCACGGTGCGCTTGGTAAATGTTACCCGCTCCGACAATTCGGCCAAGGAAGGCTTGAATACATGGAAGGAGGTGGCACTATTCCCTGGTTAGGGCTTGTTCAAAAAGGTGTTTATAGTATTAACCATCCACACTGGGGAGGATGGAGTGGCAGGTTTACTCAGAATAAAAAAGAAAACAACTGGTCAAGGCATAAAAATGTAAGGGATCATGAAAAGCAAAATGCGCCATTCTTCACGTATATTGAAGATTCAGATAGATGGACTGACCCTGCAACCGGAGATGTTTACGACAACATATTCACCCCGGTGTTTCGCTGGCGCGAAGCGTATTACAACGACTTCAAATGCCGCATGGATTGGTGCATCGAATCATTCGAAAACGCCAACCACCACCCGCTGGCAGTTTTAAATGGTGACACCACAAATGCTATTCTGTTTTTTCAAACAAAACCGGGTAATACTTTGACATTAGATGCCGGTGAATCCAAAGATCCTGATGGTGATAAAATCTTATTCCGTTGGTGGATTTATCCAGAGGCGGGAACATATGATGAAACAATCAATATTGAAAAGAACAATGAATCAAAGATCGAATTTAAAGTTCCGGACAACGCTCAGGGAAATGAAATTCATTTGATCCTCGAGGTGAAGGATGATCATTCAATCGCGCGTTTATTTGATTATAGAAGAATTGTAATAAATGTGAAGTAAGTTATCAAAACTTATATCGGGTAGAAGGAACAATAACTAAATAAAGTACACACCATAATTTTAGTCAATAAAAACTAGGAGATCATGAAGAATACTGGCCTATTCTTTCTATTGTTTACAATCAATATTATCGGTTTTGCACAAAATCCATTTATAACACACATGTATACAGCCGATCCGTCCGCAAGAGTGTTTAACGATACCTTGTATGTGTATCCTTCGCATGATCGGGACGATGCTGAATGGTGGGATATGGTTGACTGGCATGTTTTCTCAACTGTAGATATGATCAATTGGACAGACCATGGTGTTGCACTTTCACTTGATGATATTACCTGGGCAGAGAATTTTGCCTGGGCACCTGATTGCGTGAAGAAAAATGGCAAGTATTATTTCTATTATCCGACCGATCAGAAGCACATTGGCGTCGCGGTGAGTGATCAACCCTATGGTCCCTTCAAGGATCCCCTGGGGCACCCCCTTATCAGCAAAGATTCTCCCGGCGTGAAAGCCGACCGCGACTTTATTGATCCCTGTGCCTTTATTGATGACGATGGCAAAGCATACCTTTTGATGGGGCAGCACTTTGTGAACGTCATCGAGCTGAACGACGATATGATTTCCTATAACGGCAAGGTACATATTATCGAGGGTGCGACAGACTTTTTCGAAGCCGTATGGGTGCATAAACATAATGGTAATTACTATCTCTCGTATTCGGGCAAAGGACGAATTCTCTATGCGATGTCCGATAACATTCTGGGACCCTATGAATTCAAGGGCACGATTCTTCAGAGGGTAAACAGCGGTACCAACCATCATTCGATCGTGCAATATAAAGGCAAGTGGTGTCTCTTTTATCATACAGCGGATCTCTCCCGCCAGAAAATCCCTGAGGATTCAAAAGAGTGGAAGTTCCATAAAAAGCGGCGCAGCATTTGTGTCGACGAGCTTTTCTACAATCCGGATGGAACCATCAGGGAAGTAAAGATGACCAAAGAAGGCGTTTCAGCCGTTGGGGAGTAAAATCAATTATTCACGAATCTGGAGTCTCTCTGACAAATGATAAATCGGCATTCAGCTAAAAAAGTTTAGAAATACAATACGAAATGCAAAACAAAATGTCTAAATTAAGTGCTATTCTGTTGTTAGCTTGTGGTTTGATGGGATTGCAAGCGCAATCAACAGGAACCTTTACCGACTCCCGTAATGGAAAGGTGTATAAAACGGTAAAAATCGGAGAGCAGGTTTGGATGGCTGAAAACTTAGCCTATAATCCTGCTGCAGGGAACGCTTTGAAATATGAAACTGATGCAGATTATGCTGATGTTTATGGGTATTTATATGACTGGAAGACCGCAATGAAAGTTTGTCCCAAAGGCTGGCGCTTACCAACGGATGACGAATGGGCGGAATTAAGTGAACATTTAGGAGGCGAAAAGATTGCTGACGACAAATTAAAAGAAACAGGGACAACACATTGGAAAAGTCCAAATGCAGAAGCAAGTAACGAATCTGGTTTTACAGCCTTACCGGGTGGTGCCCGTCTGCTTTCCGGCTCAATAGTCCACGTTGGCGAGCGCGGCAACTGGTGGAGTGCATCTGAGATGTATCCCGGATACGCCTGGACCTGGAGCCTGTTCTACACGCCCAAAGGTTTGTTCAGGTCCGGCAATAGTGGCCAATTAGGGTATTCTGTTCGTTGTATTAAAGATGAAGACAAATGGAACGATAACGGTATTCTTGTCAACCATTTGGGATTTACCACGAAAACATCAAAGTTTTGCATGTTGAAAAGCGATAAAGATGTTGATTTCGAAATAATTAATGCCATGGATGGCAGTCAGAGCTTCGCCGGAACCATGAAAGTAGTTTCCGGTGATTTCGGAGTTTATGCAGTAGGTGATTTTTCTTCACTGCAGGTTCCCGGGAGTTATAAGGTAAAAGCGGCGGGAAAGGAGTCGAAGGTGTTTCTCATAGATGACAATGTTTACCAGGAAGCGACGCGCATGCATGTGAACTACCTCACCAAACAGCGTTGTGGCAATACCACCCTGGGCTGGAGGGGTGAGCCCTGTCACATAGATGACGGCAAACGCCTGGATAATGGAGCTCACCAGGATGTATCGGGCGGATGGCATGATGCCCATGATGTAAGGAAATGGACCGGGGCTACAATTTACGGTATAATTGGACTCTACAGGGTTGCTGAGGTATTGCAGCCAGCGTGGGACACCGGTCAGATTGTAAATGAAATGCAGTGGGGAAACCAGTATTTCACGAAAATGCAGGAGCCGGAGGGATACATGATGAATTACGCCGCCGGGAATGACGGTAATTACTGGTCCGACAATATCATCGGCAACGATGATGACAGACCGATTCATACAGAACCCGCAAGTTTAACTGCTCAGTTCAATTTTATCAATGCCCAGGCGGCGATAGTCAGGCATACTATTCCCATCTCCGGGAATTACGCCAAATCCTGTGAGAAAGCAGCCAGAAAGTGCTTGCAATGGGCGAAGGAACAGCCGGTAAGTGCAGAGGAGCTGGCTTCAGGGATCATAGCATCCATAAGCATGTACCGCACCTTTAAAGATATGGCCATGATGGACCTTGCTGCAGAATATGCCGAAATGCTGCTTGACCTCCAGGTGATCAGTGCCATCGATACTGAAATACCTGTACGTGGCTTTTTTAAAAGCAGACCAGGCAGTCCCGATCCTTTTAAACATATATCCAGGGGAGATCTCCCTCTTATCGGTTTGTGTGAGCTCATAGAAGAGTTCCCGGAACACAAGGATGCAAGTAAATGGAAAGCAAGCCTGCAGATGTATTGTTATGAGTACCTTGTGCCCATGTCGAAGCTGAGCGCTTTCGGTATTATCCCCTACGGCCTGTATTACGGTTCCGACCCCGGGGGAAACCGGCGCCTGGGGAACAGCGATTACTATTATCGGTACTCATTCCGCGATCCTGCTGCAACAAGGAAGTGGCATGTGGGCATCAATGCACTCCTGGCATCGACCGGCACAGGGCTGGTAAAGGCATCTAAGATTTTTCAGGACCCTGTCCTACTGGCAGTGGCCCAAAGGCAGATTGACTGGATTTACGGAGCGAATATCTTCAATGCCAGCACAGTGACAGGCTTTGGTCATAATGTCCCTGACGGGCATCATGTGGGAAATATGCAGCCCCCCAAAACACCGGATATCATCGGCGGAGTGATGAACGGCATTGCCGGACACCTCGAGAATGACTCCCTGTATATTCACGAAGTGCATTATGAGGTATCCGAGTACTGGACCCCCATGGTGGCATATACCATGTGGCTTGAATCGCTGCTAATGACCACTGCCGTGGAAAACCGCCAGGCCATGCGCGACAACATTGGGATACAGTTTGATACTGCCATGTCGGACTAATTGTTTTGAGATGGATCAGAGTCGAATGAGAAAATATCATTCTTTGTATCGATATAAATAAAACCAATAATTGACCTGTCGAGGGTAACGCTTATGACCGGATGTATATGAAAAAGTTTCTTTCCATATGATCAATAAACCCCCATCGATTCGGGCCGTTGCTTTCGGCCTGGTAATGAGCGCTCTTATTGTTTCAGCACAGGCGGTTGCAAAAACCGCTGTCGGAGAAGCTGATCTTCGATGTGAATACACGCACAATCCTTTAGGCATTGATACTCCAAAGCCTCACTTAAGCTGGAAGATGCAATCCGATGTGCCCGGCCAAAAGCAGACAGCTTACCGTATTTTAGTTGCCAGTTCACAGGCTAAGCTTGACAAAGATGTGGGCGATCTCTGGGATTCGGGTAAAATCCCGACTGACCAAAGTCTGTATATCGCCTACTCCGGCAAACCGCTACAGTCAAAAATGGAATGCTATTGGAAGGTTAAGGTCTGGGATAAGGACGGCAAAGCCACTCCCTGGAGTGAAACCGCGCAATGGGTCATGGGCTACCTGAGCCCGGATGACTGGACAGCGAAATGGATCCAGGCTCCCGATCCGATAATGCCCAATCCAGAACACATCCGGATCAACAAAGCCACCTATCGTGATGACAAAGGCAAAACAAGTATCGATGTGACGCAGCGCATTAAGAAAATGGTGGCTCAGAAACAGAAGATCGTCGTCTACCCAAAGACTTTCGAGCAAGCCCGGGAGACGGGGAAATATGTGCTTGACCTGGACTATGATCTGAAGGGGCAACCAATACATCTTGTCGTGAAGCCGAACCGCATGGTTGATTTTTCAGGCGAGAGTAAGCTTGGTAAAGCAGCACCCCATTTCCGCAAGGAGTTCGATCTGTCCGCAGTTCCTGAGACCGCACACATCACGGTGAATGCCGCAGCCTTTTTCGAGGTTTACGTGAATGGGCAAAAGATCGGCAAAGATGTCCTGACCCCTGCGCAGTCCAGAAAGGATAAACGCACCTTTTCGGTCACCTATGATGTTCAGCCGTATCTCAAGAAGGGGGCCAACTGTATCGGCCTATGGATTGGCCACTGGCAGGGCCCTTTTTCGAGTCCCCTGATCATTCGCGCGCAGCTCGATGCCGTGATTGGGGGCAAGCCATTGACACTGGGCACGGACACGACCTGGCTGAGCCGCAACAGTGGACGCTACACAACGGATGACGGAGGCTTCGGTGGTGAGCTCATCGATGCGCGCAGACGCATTCCGGCATGGAGTGAAGTGGGTCTTGCAACCGATGGCTGGCGTGCAGCTGAAGAGACATCCGGTTATAAAGGCATGCAGTTGAATCAGAACTGTCCGCTCAATCGGCTGGGAAATCCGATCCCAGTCAAATCAGTAACGGAACTGGGTGACGGAAGCTATGAAATCGATTTCGGCACCAACCTCACAGGTTGGTTCCGTATGCAGATGCCGCAGCTCAAGGCGGGCGACAAAGTGACACTAACCTTTGCCGACAGTAAGAAAAACAAGCGAAATAAGGGGAAGGGCTACCAGACCTTCGGACAGGTCAGCGGATTCATCTCAGCAGGCCAACCGGGCGAGGTCTTCCAGCATAAGTTCAACTACGCGGGATTTCAATATGTGATCGTCAAAGGCTTGCCACAGGCACCGAAGAAAACAGATGCCGTAGCGATGCTGATCGATAGCGATTTGGAGATGGTCGGAGCCTTCGAGTGCTCCAATGATCTGTTCAACCGGATCTTCCATTTGAACGAGTGGACCCAGCGCTGCCTGAATCTGGGAGGCTATTCCGTGGATTGTCCGCACCGGGAGCGCAAAGGTTACGGAGGCGACGGACAAACGCCGGTCGAGGGTTATCTCACCAGCTTTCGCGCCGACGGGTTCTACCGCAAGTGGCTCATGGATTGGAAGGATGTCCAGGGGGAGAACGGTGACTTGCCAAATACAGCACCCCAGGGCTTTGGTGGCGGCGGCCCGGCCTGGGGCGGCTTTGTTGCGGCCATCACCTGGCGTCACTATCTTTATTATGGAGACCGCCGCATATTGGAGGAAAACTACGAGACGGTTCGCAAATACGTCGGGCATCTGGAAGCCATCAGCGAAGAGAATAGAAACATCCTCACGGGCAAGACGGGCCGGTTCAGCTTTATCGGGGACTGGGTGGCACCAGGCCGCGGGATGGACTCGAAAAATATGCCCAGCCACGAGGCTCGTGAAATCTTCAACAACTGCTACCGCATCTACCACATGCAGCTCTATATGAAGATGGCTGAAGTGCTGGGTCAAACAGATGAAGTCGATAAGTACCAAAAAGTCATAGAAAAAATCAGGCCGCTCATACATAAGGAATTTTATGATGAGGATTTGGGAACCTATGTCTATGACCAGCAGGCCTATTACATCCTGCCTCTGATGACCGGTGTCGTCCCGGACAACTTACGAGCCAGGGTACTCCGGGATTTAGAAACCAACATCCTTGTCACCCGCAAAGGCCATCTCGATACGGGTCTACTGGGCACGTATTTCATGATGGAATATCTTCGCGAGATCGGACGCAATGATCTCGTCTTTACCATGTTCAGCAAGACGACGTATCCAGGCTGGGGTTACATGCTGGAGCAGGGTGCCACCACTGTCTGGGAACAATGGAATGGTTACTGGTCACACATTCACTCCTGCTTTCCTTCAGCCAATAACTGGCTCTACCAGGGGTTAGCGGGCATCCAGGCTGATCCGCAGGCGCCCGGTTTTAAAAATGTGATCATCAAACCGGATCCGGTCGGTGACGTTTCCTGGATCAGGGCACACCACGATTCGCCGTATGGTCGGATTTCCAGCCAATGGAAACGCGAGGGAAAGCGCTTCACACTGAAGGTTACCATTCCCCCGAACAGCACAGGCACTATTTATGTCCCGGCGTCCTCCCATTCCGACGTTCTGGTAAACGGGGAACCGGTTGTTAACAACAGTTTTTTAAGCTTCATTAAACAGGAACAGGGCCGGGCCGTCTTTAACGTTGCTCCCGGCACCTACACATTTGCGGCAAATATGGATTAGTAATGGAATGGAGAATAAGGTAAAAACTACAATATTCAATCAATTAATAAACCCAAATGAGAAGAGCAATTACACTCATAGCAATCCTGGTTACGACTACCGTTTTGACATTTGGAAATGATAAGCCAAATATCATTTTCATACTCAGCGACGACCAGGCGTGGACAGATTATGGTTTTATGGGCCATCCGGACATCAAGACACCTCACCTTGATCAATTGGCTGGTGAAAGCCTGCTGTTCAGACGGGGGTATTTAGCTGCGCCGATTTGTCGTCCATCGCTTGCCTCAATGGTAACCGGACTTCATCCCTTTGATCATGGGGTCACTGGAAATGACGTTCGTGGAAATGAGAATCGTGAAGAACTGGACATTCCTCTACGTGAAGCATTCTATAACAATCCAGGGTTCATAGAAATGCTGACAGATAACGGGTACCTGGCGCATCAATCCGGTAAATGGTGGGAAGGATCTTACCAGGATGGCGGTTTTACTCATGGGATGAAATCAGACCCGACCACTCGCCATGGGAAAGGGAAACCATTAACCATCGGGCGAGAGACACTGGAGCCCGTTACTGACTTTATTGATCTTGCCGTTGACCAGGACAAACCATTTTTTGTGTGGTATGGCGTCTTCCTGCCTCACACCCCTCATAATCCACCAGAACGCTTACTAAGCAAATATACCAAAGAGGGCCGCGCAAAAGATGTTGCAAAATACTATGCGATGTGCGAATGGATGGATGAGACCTGTGGTGATCTCATCGGTTATCTCGATGAGAAAAATATCAGGGATAATACGATCATTGTTTATATCTGCGATAATGGCTGGGCAGCAAGGAGCACACGTGCTGATGATCCACACCAAAAAGCATGGAAGGGCTACGCTCTGCGAACAAAGGCATCACCTTTCGATGGAGGTATCCGCACCCCGGTCATGATATCCTGGCCGGGTAAAGTAAAACCATGTGATGATCCCAACCTTGCACATTCACTCGACATCTTTCCAACGATCATGGCAGCAGCCGGCCTGGAAGCCCCTTCGAATCTACCAGGAATTAACCTCCTTGATAAAAAAGCACGGAACGATCGGGAGATCGTATTCGGAAGTGTTCATGCATCACACAATATTTCCATAGGTAATCCGGATGAAACCCTGCAATATCTTTGGGGAGTGGAAGGAGACTGGAAACTTATCATACGTTATCATGGTAAAGATCTCACCAGGTACAAGCAAACTCACAGCTGGGATAAAGAACCCGTCAGACTTTACAACCTCAGGGACGATCCACATGAGAAGAATGAGATCTCAAAACAATATCCGGAAAAAGTCCAGGAACTCCGCAAGAAAATTAAGGCCTGGCATCCTGTAAAAAACCTGCCTGCTACTGAAAAAGTTGAACCAGAAAAGCCAAATATCCTTTTAATAGCGGTTGACGATCTGAATGACTGGGTCGGCTGCATGGGTGGGCATCCGCAGACAAAGACTCCCAATATTGACAAGCTGGCGGAAATGGGTACACTGTTCACAAATGCACACTGTCAGGCTACGGTTTGCAGACCATCAAGAATCAGCCTGATGACCTCCCTCTACCCGTCAACAACAGGGCTCTATTTCCTTAATCCCAAGAGGGATCAGTCTCCGGAAGCTATGAAAAATACCGTCATGCCTGAACGATATGTCGATGAAGGATACTACGTTTCCGCAGCTGGTAAATTATTTCATAGCGGTGAGAATAAAATATTCTTTCCTAAATACGGCGGAACGATGGGTGGTTTTGGACCCCTGCCTGAAGAGAAGCTGACAGGTATGCCGGGAACTAAATTGTGGGATTGGGGTATATATCCCGATGTCGATGAAAAGATGCCAGACCATAAAATTGCAAATTGGGTTGTGGAGGAAATCAAACAAAATCATGAAAAACCTTTTTTTATCGGCGCGGGATTTTACAGGCCCCATGTGCCTCAATATGCGCCCAAAAAATGGTTTGATCTTTATCCGGAAGAAAGTGTAAAACTTCCTGAGATGATTGAAAATGATCTGGATGATATACCTGGGTACGGCATCAACCTGACACGACTTAAGCACATTGCTCCCACGATGGATTGGGTCATTCAGAATAACGAATGGAAACCTTTAGTCAGGTCTTACCTGGCATGTGTCAGCTTCGTCGACCATCAGATCGGAAAGCTCCTGGATGCCATAGAAGCAAGCCCTCATAAAGATAATACCTACATTGTGTTATTTTCCGATCACGGTTTTCACCAGGGAGAAAAAGAACGTTGGGCCAAGAGAAGCCCGTGGGCCGATGGCACAAGAGTACCTCTTATCATCGCCGGACCAGGCATTGAAAAGCACCAGGTCTGCAATAAGCCAGTTGAATTACTGGACATCTACCCTACCTTACTTGAACTTACAGGCATGAAAGCAGATCCGGCACATGAAGGACAGTCCCTCGTTCCCCTGCTTAAGGATTACGATGCCAGGTGGCCGCATATAGCCCGCACCGAATTAGGTAAAGGAAATTGTGCAATCAGCTCTGAACGATACCGGTTTATCTCATACCTCGATGGCAGTGAAGAATTTTACGACCTCAGGAATGATCCAAACGAATGGTATAACCTGATTAATGAGAAATCCCTGCAGAAGGAAATCGAAAAACACAGAAAGCAACTGCCTGTAGAAATGGCAGATATTCTCGGCAGCGGCAGCACCGGTCACAAAGCATATAAGGCAAGTGGAGAATTAATTAAAAAGTAAAAATAATGGACCTAAATATTTATTGAGATCCTATGAATGACTGGTTTATAATAACATTATAAAATCCGGGATAGTCACTTTCTTATCTTAAATTTAACCTATCAAAATCGCAAAGAATCATCATGAAATCACTTACTTTTTTCCTGACACTACTTATCATAGCAACCACAGCCCTGGCAGCAGATCCGGATCCCTATACATCCATCGATGATCCACGCATGCAGTGGTACATGGATGCAAAACTCGGACTTATGATCCACTGGGGGGTCTATGCAGTCCCGGCCGGCTACTGGTCGGAAGACGGAACCTTTGAATCCTGGAAAAAGGCCTGGGAAAGTGGAACGACAGAAGGCCTTATAGCACACAGTGGCTATGCCGAACAGATCATGAGGCATGCTGCGATCCCCCGCGATGAATACAAAAAGCTTCCCAGCGTCTTCGATTGGTCAGATTTTAATGCCCAGGACATCATCGACCTTTGTTACGCCACCGGGCAAAGGTATATTGTCATCACCTCCAAGCACCACGATGGTTTTGCCATGTTTGATTCGAAGGCGGATCCCTTTAACATCGTCGAGACTACTCCAACAGGACAGAAGACCGGTCGGGATCCTCTGAAGGAACTGGCAGAAGCATGTGCTGCAACAAAGACACAAGGTCCCTGGGAAATCAAAATGTGCTTCTATTACTCTCACTGTGTCGACTGGATGGAAGACGGAACACATGAACATGGCTATAAACATGCGACAGGTCCTGATGCTGAAAAATTCCAGGAGTATTTCGACAGGAAATTCTATCCACAGGTGAAAGAACTGATGGAAAACTATGGAGAGGTTGGGCTCATCTGGTTCGATGTGCCTCGTATCCCCTTTACGGATGAGCAGGCGAAAAAAGTAGTGGACATGATGAAGTCCATTCAACCTAACACACTGGTAAATGGCAGGCTCGGTAAAACCCAGTTTGTCGATTACATGGTATCGGGTGACAATGGCGTGGCCGGTGTTCCTACTGACTACTATTGGGAAACGCCTGCTTCCATTAACCACTCCTACGGTTACAGTGCCCATGATGAAGAATGGAAGACATGGGATGATCTGGCAGAGTGGTTTGTAAAAACGATTTCCCACAACGGAAATTACCTGCTCAACATCGGTCCGAAAGCCAACGGATCAATTCCTGAAAAAAGTGTAGAAATTATGCACCGCTTGGGTGAATGGGTGAAACCGCACAGTGAAGCCATATTCGGGACCAGGTCATCCCCTTATAATGGTCCATCCATGACCAGTATGGAATGGGGATATACCACGCAGAAAGATAATCATCTTTATCTGTTTGTCAGGTACTGGCCGGAGGATGGAAAGTTAGACTTGCCGTTGCTTAAAAATAAAATTAAGAACATTTCGTTTCTCCTGGCAAACGATGGAGCCGAGCTTGATTACTCATCCACCACCGACCATGCCGGAAATGCTGTTACTTCAATAGCTGTTCCTGAAAGGGCCCCCACCGAAGGTATTACAGTGATCAAAGTAGAAGTGGAAGGAGAAGAAATTCAACTTGATCGGATCAAACATTATTACGACGAAGAAGCCAAACAGATTATCCTCGAAGCGAGGGATTTCCATGCCATAGTGGGCCCGAAATCCAGGATTAATTACAACCGCTCAATGGAAGCAATCGAGTTTTTCTGGGCGGGCAGAGGAGAGGATCCCGGTGAAATGCCCGTATGGCAGATCGATGTAAAAGATCCGGGCAAATACAAAATGGAAATTGAATACTCTTCTCATCCGCGCCTGGGAGCCGGTAAAGTTAATAAAGTGTTTCTTGACGATGCAGAAGTACTATCCTTTAAAGGGCAAACTACCAATGGAGATCATGAAGATCCCTGGCTCAATTTCGGAATTTATGAGATTGGCGAACTTGCTCTGAAACAAGGGCTTCAAGACCTCAGAATAGCCGCATATGAAACGGAAGGCACAAATAGCAGGTGGAACATTGCGATTAAGAGAATCAAGTTAACCAAAATCGAATAATCGCAGTTCCAAAATTCGCTTGAAGATACTTATAAGCAAAGCATTTCTTAAAGTATGAATACTACATTCAGATTTCTTACTGTAATCGTGTTGGGATGCATAGTCAGCTCCTGCGCAAAGGAAGATCATCCGCAGAATTCTTCCGGCCATTCAGTAATAATTGAACCGGGTGATTCCATTGAAACAATAATTGACAAAGCCGCAATGGTCAGGCCCAGCGAACGACAGGTTCAGTGGCAGGAGCTCGAATTTACTGCCTTCATTCATTTTGGCGTAAACACCTTTACCGGTCGTGGCTGGGGCACGGGCGAGGAGCATCCGGATCAGTTTGCCCCAACCGACTTTGATGCCAACCAATGGATTGATGTTTTTAAGACGGCCGGTATGAAGGGCGTGGTGCTGACCGCCAAGCATCATGACGGACTTTGCCTCTGGCCGACTGCTACAACTGAACACTCTATCAAGAATTCTGCCTGGCGTGATGGCGAAGGTGACATCGTAAAAGAAGTCTCAGAGGCTTGCCGTAAAGCGGGACTGGCCTTTGGCGTATATCTTTCACCCTGGGATCGAAACACAAAGGAATTTGGAAAGCCTGGCTACAATGAAATCTTTCAACAACAGCTACGTGAACTACTTACCAATTATGGAGAGGTATTTGATGTCTGGTTTGACGGAGCTCATGCTCCAACGGATCAGCCAGAGATATTTGACTGGTCAGCTCACTTTCGTTTGATCCGTGAACTGCAGCCAGGCGCAGTAATCTCCGTTATGGGACCCGATGTGCGATGGTGCGGAAACGAAGGGGGCGGAACCCGGACAACTAATTGGAATGTAGTGGGTATAAAGAGTACAGATCCATTGCCGGCAGAAAAATCACAGGAGACTACAGAAGCAATAATTAATGGGGTTGATCCAAAAGCCAAAGATATCGGCAGCAGGGAGCGATTGGCTGAAGCCAAACAGCTCATATGGCTGCCGGCTGTAACCAACACTTCGATACGCCCCCGATGGTTTTATCATGAACGCGAAGACTCACGGCAGCGCTCATTGCACGATTTAATCGATCTTTATTTCCGTACCGTCGGGGGAAACACCCAACTACTTCTAAATGTTCCACCGGATAAGCGCGGTCTGATTCATGAAAAGGATGCACACCTGCTCATAGAGATGGGCAAAGTCCTGAAACAAACCTTTGATTCGAACCTGGCTTCGGGTGCCAAAGTGGTCGCTTCAAATTCCTATAAAAAAAACACCCCGAAAAATGTGCTGGATGGAAGCTCAAAAACGTTTTGGACGACTGATGCAGGGGTTGAAATAGCGACGATAGAATTCGAACTGCCGGAAGCGAAAACATTTAACGTAATCATGTTGCAGGAACATATACGTTCCGGCCAGCGTATTGAAGCCTTCTCCATCGAAGTTAAAGAGGGTGGCGTCTGGAAAAAGATCGCAGAAGCCACAACAATCGGATACAAGCGCTTGCTGCGTTGTGAAGATGTAACTGCACAACATGTTCGTGTTGTAATAGAACAATCCAGGCAATCGCCAAGGCTGACAAACTTCGGCCTGTATGAGGAGCCAAAAGTATTGGCAGCACCCGAGATTAAGCGGAATAAAGATGGTTTTATCACCTTAAGTGCAGAATCTGGCATCACCATTCATTACACCACCAACGGTTCCGATCCAACGGTAGAGACGACACGCTATGAAAAACCATTCGCCCTGAAGCAGGGAGGACTTATTCGGGCACTCTCGGTTCCCGATGAATCATTTTATGATCCCCGTCTGCCCGCGGAGAGTTCTAAGGAGTTTGGCATCACAAAATCGAAATGGAAAATCTACTCCCTGGATGCGAAAACGGACCTCAACCAGCAGGAAAACACGGTTGTCAGAGCCATCGACGACGATATCAATACATTCCTGAGATTTCATAACATCGGCCGTAAAACCTTTCCCCTTGAAATCGTTATTGACCTGGGAGAAAACCTCACCACCAAAGGATTTATCTATACACCCCGGCAATCGGGTAAGGGAAATGAAATCATCGAAATCTACGAGGTTTATATTAGCAATGCTCCGGATCATTGGGGCAAGGCGGTTTCTAAAGGACGGTTTGATAATGTAATAAACAACCCGATCCCCCAGGTCATAAAATTTGATAAGGAGGTAACAGGACGCTATTTGAAATTCGTGGTCCCAGATTCACCCAGCGAAATGAGAAGTGCATCAATCGCAGAGATTGACGTTCTTGTATAATAGAAAAAAAACCTCACTGGAAAACAAATGCAACAGACTTGAGGCCTGGAGTGATTCACCTTGAAATAAGGCAGTTTTATTTTGAGATAAGTTGAGGAATCAAGTGCATTGACCCCATAAGTAGCAGGACAAAAATTGAAAGGCTGATTAGTAAATTGTAACGTTTTTTCTATTTCAATTTTCCTTTTTTACCTGACCATTGTATAGTGCGGGTTGTGACATGAACTCATCCAGAAGAGATTGTAATACTGCGCGTTCAGACTGGCATTCTGAACTTTCAGCAATTTTTTCGCTATAGCGTTCAAGGTCAGATGTTACAGGTATATCATACAGGTTTCCTTTTTCATCCAACCTGAAACGTTTGTCGCGCACATAGAAAAACTTCTTGAAAGACATGAAGATTTAAATTCATCACCAACCAGTTGATATACACACCAACCATTGCTTAAAACAGAAACACCCAGATCGAAACAGTGAATTTTGAAATTGTTATACATTTAGTATTCAATATTTTCATAAGGGTATATTTAGATAGTGTAAGTTAAAAATTAATAAATTAAAATATTTTATCTCACCGGTTCAATGAAAATTTACAATCTACTGTTGTCAATATCACACTACAACCTCATTCCCGGATTCCATCAGACGATGCGATCAGAGCAACCGGCCCCAATAGCCCAGAGGGAGGGAGTTCGGATTCTTCGTCATACCAGGAGGGATCGGCAGGGATAATCCGGCAGATCCTGTCTTCTTCAGAAACCTTTTTGTCGCCAATGAGTCGGTTGACCCAGGTATTGATAATTCTTATTTCGAGCTGATTCTCACCGGTTCTGATGTGGTTGCTGATATCAACCCGGAACGGTGGCCGCCAGGGGGTTGCAATGGATTTCCCATTGATGACTACCTCTGCCAATTCCTTCACTTCACCAAGATCAATCCAAATCTTTCTATGCCCTTTAAGGAGTTCTTCTGAAACCTGGAAGGAATTCCTGTAGGTCCCGACTCCGCTGAAGTGCCGGACCCCGAAATCATTGTGCTCCGTCCAGGAAATCAGCTTGTCCATCCGAATTTTATCCGGAGCTCCGCGATCTGCCTCAAAGGCCACTTCCCATGGACCGGAAACAGGCATGCTGATCCCTGCTTCCCATACCGGTAATTTGCATCCGGCGGGTTGATCCCGAAAAACGATCAGTCTGGAACCCTGGTCTTCAAGTGCAATTCTTACATGTGTTCGACTGCCATTGTCTTCATATTCCGTAACATCGTATATCTCACCTGTCATCGGGTCGAAGTATTGCGGAAACTTTCCTGAAACCCGAAAGGAACATTCGGCCACACAGCCCTCACCAGCCGTGGCAATAAAGTAGATGTCGGCACCAGGGAGTTTGCGGTGGACAAAATTTATTACACTTTCCCGGGGAGGTGACTGGTACGAAAAATCAGGTTCCAGGTTCATTTCCCGGAGCAACTCCTTGACAGGTATGTCCCTGATCTTCCCGGCTCCTTCACCCCATAACCGGTCAGCCAGGCGCTTTACTTCGGCATCACATTCAGGATAATTCGTCAACCCGGGTGCATGTTCCGGTTTGGGTCCGATCACAGTGGCTCCTTTTTCCACAAGTTCGACCAATTTTTCAAGGATTTCCGGGCCCATTGTTTTCTTGTCGGCAAGCAGCAGCACTGCGTAGGAATGCCCATCAGGTATAACGATGCGACCGTCCTTCACATCCAATCTCTCCAGCATCACGGTGTTGTCGCAGTGGTCTGCCCGGTAGCCCTGCGGCAGACCTTCGACAGGCAGTTCACCATATCCTTCGCTGTACGTGTCTTCGTGACCGACGTACCGGATGACATCGGCTACAAAAACTCCCTGCTGCATCATTGCGGAGCACCGTGAAAGATAGTCAATAAATCCACCGGCGTAAGGCCACCAGGTATTCCCGCGATGAAAATTCACACCGTTAAATCCGTGGGTCCAGCCGGGTTTCTCATTACCTGGCTGGTGCGGGGAGGTATGCAAGGCGAATCGGTTGGTCCCCCGGCATAGCACATAGTCTGCAGCACTTTTAAGCTTTGATGGAACAAAACTGAAATCGCCCTTGCCAGCTCCGATGGTGAAGGATTCATCCTTGACAATTGGTTTGCCATACACATGGGCTGCAGTGGCGGCGTAACCGGTAAATGCCCGGGCCTCTATATTCCTGTGCCTGTTACCGCGAAACTGCTTCTTCATCCATATCTCATTCATGGGTACGTCCACTACCCCGTACTGGCGAATGGAACTGCCGAACATCTGATCCCATCCATACAGGACTTCAGCATGCAACTGCATGCCTTTTTTGTTCAGCCGTTCACGGATGTGACCGTAGTATTCCTGGATGACCAGGTCATCCAAAGTGACACGGAAATCGCACAGAAACCTGTTGGATTCTTCAATGCTGTTCACAGGGATTCCGGCCAGTACCGGTAACCAGGGCGTAGGATCATAGCCCCGAAGTCTTTTAAATTCACCTGGGAAGTCTTCTGTCCAGGATTGGTAACCGCATTCCCAGCTGTCTATAATGACATGCTGCAGGGCTTTCCCCGCCATATTACCGCTTTGCTCAATGATTTTTGCTACATAGTTATCGAAGACAAGGTCGATGGCTTCGCTGTTCAGCTTATTGGCCTCCAGTCCCTGGCCCTCTGGCGAGGCCGGGTGATTGGTGGCGGGATGCAGGGCATCATGGAATACCAGGACAACCCACTGGCCGGCAGGGGGATCCCAGGTCAGCATTTGATCATTGCGCTGATCAGTGAGATCGATGAACTGGTCCATCGCTATCACAGATGCCTGCTTACTTTTATCTGTCAGGTAAGGATTCCCGGGATTGATAATCAGATCCCGCGGAGCTATTGTTGCTTCCTCCGGGGTTCCCGGAAAAGCAAAAATTCGTATCGTTTGTTCCGGTAATTTGGTGGAAAAGATCTTCCCGCCACGGGCGGGAATAACTTCGTACTGAATTTTCCGCATGCCTGTCTCAGGGGTGATCCATGGGCCCCCTGTCTGACTGAATCCATCGCATACCTGGAGTCCCATTGTCATACCCAGCCGATCACATTCCTCAATTGCATGTCGTACCAGATCCTGGTATTCCGGGCTATTAAAAACTACCGGACCGCGGGGAGTGGCGCGCGGACTTTTTTTGTTTGTCCATGCATTATGAAATTGCGACACTCCATTTATCCCGAGTTTATTCATCAGCTCGAGGTCCCTGGTGATCCCTTCCTCCGTGATATTTCCATACATCCATGGCCAATAGACCTGGGGCCTGGCATCCTGTGGCGGATTCCTGAATGCTTCACCCAGGGGATCCTTCATTGAGCAGGAAGAGAGAAGGATTGAGCATCCCAGCAATATAATAAAGGAAATCCTGTTTACCATTATTACAAATTTTCCCGACTTGTGCTTTCAGTTAATGCGACTTTCCCCTGCTTTTGATACATCTTATCAAGTTCTTCCCACCGTTCTTTCATTTTCTTCAGGCGCTCCTGCTGAGACTGTTTCCAGTCATCATCTCCGAAGGTATAAAATTTGTCGGCCAGGTTGCGTAGTTCTGTCCTGTCTTCCTGCATATCATAAAGTTGCCAGCGTCCATCAATATCCGAAGAAATAACGGCTTTCCATTTTCCCTGGCGCAACGCATAATTTCCATTGTGACTAAACCATATCTCCCTGTCTTCCTGTTTTTCTCCATGAAAAGCAGGGACCAGGCTTTTGCCCGGATAAGGTGGCGCCTTTACCCCATTTCTTTCATTTAATTCTTTTACCCCGGCCAATTCAAGGAATGTTGGCAGGAAGTCCACAACGTGCCCGGGTGAATTCCTGATAGCGCCCCTGTCTTTTATTCCTCCAGGCCAGTATGCAACCAGGGGCGTGGTTATCCCACCTTCATGCGTCCATGATTTATGCCGGCGAAATGGTGTATTGGAAGCAGTTGAAAAACCCGGACCAAGACAAAGATAGGATTCTGCTGAGCCCGGAGGAACTTGCGGGTTGTGACCCTTTCCACGGATAATTTGTTCGGCACTGGCACCATTATCAGAAAGAAATAATACAAGTGTATTTTCCTCCTCTCCCATCGCTTTTATCTGCCCAATTATCCGTCCTACCTCCTGGTCAATGATATCGACCATTGCTGCATGAATTGCCATCTTTGTTGCCTGGAGATATTTTTCTTTTTCTGTTAGCTGTTCCCATGGTTTAGCTAGACGAATTTCTCCGGGGATACTGTCTTTTAACCACTTTTCGGGCCAACTCCAGGGGGCAGTTACCATATATTCAAATGGACTGTTTTCTCCCAGTTCAAAACCAAGTTCTTTTTGTCGCTGGTACCGTTGTTCTTTTAAATGCTCCCAGCCAGTAAGATAATAATCTCGGTATTTGTCGATAATTTCACCAGGAGCCTGCAATGGGAAATGCGGTGAAATATAGGCGGTGTATAGAAAAAATGGCAAATCAGCATGAACGCTTTGATGTTCTTTTAAAAATTGGATCGCATAATCCGTAATGACTGTTGTGGAATAATAACCATTCTCAAAATTTTCTTCAATTCTTTCATCATCTAACCAATTATTTTTGGCTGCAAAATGGTGGTCATAGGATTTCGTATGATAAGATCTGTCAAAGCCTCCTGCCCCAACCAACGTTTTCACATTCGGCACATGCCATTTTCCACTTTGGTAACTCCTGTACCCGGCCTGTTTAAGTTGATGAGGTAACAAATATCCCCATCGCGGAAAAGCAGCACGTTTTCCATCACAATTAACTTGCTGCGGATAATAGCCTGTAAGCAGCGACGATCGTGTGGGCCAACACCGGCCGCAATTATAAAACTGTGTGAATCGAATACCCTCGTTCGCGAGTTGATCTATATTGGGTGTTTGTATTTCCCCACCATAGCAACCCAAATCGGAAAAACCCAAATCATCTGCCATGATCACCACAATATTGGGTAGATCAGCGGATGAATTTAATGGTTGAGCCTCTAAACTGCTGATTGGAATCCAATACATTGAAACCAGGATTATCAGGTTTTTTATTGTCATATGTTGGTTGGTTTTCAAAATCATAAATATCAAACAGATGAATCTTAACCGGCCCCATCAAATACCCGAATTTTTTGAGGTAGTGCTCCATGTAGCGGATCTGTTTGGCATTCCGGAGATCCGGATGGTCCAGGTGGATATTCCGGAACAATTGCAAAAGGGTGCTGCGAAGATCTTCTTTGCATCACCTTATCTCTTAATGATTAGTCGAATAACCTCAGTTCTATTCTTACTCATTAGATGAAGAAAGTACAATCCTTCCTTAAATTGTGAGGTATTCATTGTATTTTTTTCCAGGTGGATATTAAACCTATTCCCAAGGATATTACAGATATATACTTCTTCGATTTCCAGCTGTGTATCAATGTAGACAATACCGTTTGCAGGGTTTGGATACAATCTTGAATTGGCAATTTCCCCGGATTCATTGCTTGTAGAACTAATCTCTGTTATTTCGACATGAAAATCTGTCGAAACTGTTTGATCCTGATAAGTAGCTATAATACGCACAGTTGATTCACCGCCCTGAGATCCTGATCTTTCGAGAAGAATTCGTTTTCCTGAAGTATCAATTTCAACGGTAAGCAATGCTTGATTTGTCCAACCATCAACTGAAATCTCAAAAATCTCATCCGGATGATCAACGATCTCAAATACATCATCCAGTGGGATTGACTTGACAGAATCTAAAACCACTGAATCAATACTTTGCTTTAGTTGCAATGTGTATAAAGGATCTATAAATACTTTGAATGATGTAACAAGCGATTGCTCATTATATTGACCGGAAACTGTTACGATTGATTCTCCCCCCTCGTTTCCCTTTCGTCCAATAAAGAGCTCTTTCGTGTTCTCCTTATAGACGACCTCAAGTATATCTTTATTGGTCCAGTCAACCAGGGATACAATTACACTGGAACCCGGGTTGTTGATGACCTCAAATATCCCGTCCAGTAAGATAATCTTTGTACTCTCAAGGTGTATATCATGCAAGGTGTCTTTCAATGCAAGGTAGCTGATATCAAGCTCACTTGCAGACTGTATTTTTATCTCTGTAAATGGAAATCCATCTATTTTCTTTAAGTCGTTAAAATTTTTATATTTCACATCCTGGTACCTGTATTCCAGGTTATTGAAATCGTTCTCACTTTTCCAGATCGTTTCTGTTGACCCATCTTTGTGCCGGACGATCATGTTATCCATATAGAAGTGGGTGTAACCGGCCAGCGTCCTAACAAAACA
>CAZOXI010000005.1:0-6894 GCA_964583445.1 uncultured Bacteroidaceae bacterium
ATTTCGTAACTTACAGTCTCAAATTTCAAAGATCATGAAAAGAAGAACTTTTATTACCAAAACAGCTATGTCGATTCCAATGCTCAGCATGTTTCCTGCCGATCTTTCTTCACTGGGAATTGACCGGGTGAAAGGTAAAATAGAAAAACGCACACTGGGCAGGACGGGCTGGAAATTATCTGCAATAGGATTCGGCGGTATTGTCGTCAGGGATGCCACCCCCGAGCAGGCAGATGCGCGTGTGAAAGAGGCGATTGATTTCGGTGTGAATTACTTTGATGTGGCGCCAACTTATGGCAATGCGGAAGAGATGCTCGGCCCGGCCCTTGAACCGTACCGTAAAGATGTTTTCCTTGCTTGTAAAAGCAATAAACGGACCCGGGATGATGCCCGGAGGGAGCTTGAAGAATCCCTGGAAAAGTTGCGCACTGATTATTTTGACCTATACCAGCTGCACGCAGTAACAACGCCTGAGCAGGTAGCAACTATTTTTTCTGAGAATGGAGCAATGAAAGCCTTTATACAGGCCAGGGAGGAGGGACTGGTCAGGCACCTTGGTTTTTCAGCCCATTCCGTGGAAGCGGCAACTGCGCTGATGGAACGATTTGACTTTGATACGATCCTTTTCCCCTTCAACTACGCATGCTGGTATAATGGGAATTTTGGTCCGCAGGTCATGGAAATGGCAAAAGAAAAGGAGATGGGCATCCTGGCATTGAAAGCCATGGCCCGCAGGCCCTGGCCTGAGGGAGCTGAACGAACCATTGAAAAGGCATGGTATGAACCGCTGACAGAAAAAGAGGATGCCCGCAGAGGATTGAGGTTTACCCTGTCGCACCCGGTAACATCAGCTATTCCGCCTGGTGATGAAAATCTTTTCTCCATGGCCCTGCGTCTCGCAGAGGAATTCAAGCCGATGGAGGAAAAGGAAATTCTTGAAATGAAGCGAAAAGCAATGAATACAGAGCCACTGTTTACATATCCACGAAGCTAGCCCTACAGCTTCGTCTCATGGATCAATCACTCCCAAACCGGGTAACTCCTTGTTTATCGATATGCTAAACAGAGTATCGCAGGCTCCCATTCAGGTTTTTAATGCAGTGGGATCTATTTTGGTAACATCTGTGAAATTCTTGAACACCTATGCTTCGGAACGGTCGTGGAAGTTTTGAACACCTATGCTTCGGGCCGGTCATAGATTTTTCCAGGGGCTATCTATGCTTCGGGATGGTCGCGGAAGTTTTGAACACCTATGCTTCGGGCCGGTCATAGATTCTTACTGTCCGGAATCCGTACCAGGTAACAATGGCAAGACATAACAGCGGAATCGCAAAAGACAGCCTTACTTCACTCATGCCCAACACATTGACATCAGTGTAACCCGGACCACCAAGATCAAATACCAGTGCTTGCAGCGGGGGAAGTACCGATCCCCCAACGATGGACATAATCAGTCCGGCCGCACCAAATTTTGCATCATCCCCCACCCCTTTCAGGGCAATGCCGTAAATCGTTGGGAACATCAGTGACATGCCGGCGGATATTCCAACCAGGCTGATCAGCCCGGCTTTTCCGGGTAGTACCATGGCACCGACCGTACAGGTCACTGCAAACAGTCCGTAATAGATCAGCATTTTACCCGGACGGACAAACCGCATAATGGCAGTGGCGATAAAGCGGTTGGACACGAAAAGGATCATGGCAACAATGTTGTATCCCTGGGCCTGGGCTTTTGTAAGTCCGATCGACTCTCCATACTGAATGATGAAGGTCCAGACCAGGATCTGGGCGCCAACATAAAAGAACTGCGCCACGACACCTTCCCGGTAACGCCTTCTTTTCAATAAGTTCCGTATGGAATCCATGAAATGAATGGAATGGTCCTGTCCGGGCTTGGGCATTCTGACCAGGGCAATGATGATGAAAAAGACAAGGATGATGAGACCAATAGCCACGTATGGGTTGCGGATGATCGACAGGTCTGAATTGGTAATCTGTCTTAATGCTTCAGGATCTGTTACAGCAAGTGCCGCACGCTCTTCATATTCAGCTGGATTGAGTTTGCTCAATATAAACTCCTTGGCAGTCAGCATCCCCAGCAGCGAACCCACCGGGTTAAAAGACTGTGCTAAATTCAGGCGCTGTGTTGCTGTACTTTCCGGACCCATGGAAAGAATATATGGATTGGCACTTGTTTCCAGGAAAGAAAGTCCGCAGGTCAGTATAAAATAAGCAATGATAAACGGGGCAAACACGCCAAGATAAGATGCCGGGATAAACAGCAATCCTCCGAGGGCATATAATCCCAGCCCCATCAGGATCCCTGACTTGTAACTGTATCGTTTGATAAACAGCGCTGCAGGAAAAGCCATGGCAAAATACCCACCGTAGAAGGCCATCTGGATAAGGGCGCTTTGCCAGTTGGGCATCAGCAGGATGGTCTTGAAGGAGGAGACCATCGGATTGGTAATGTCATTGGCGAATCCCCAAAGCGGGAAGCAAATGGTAATGAGGATAAATGGCAGGGTAAGACTGGCAGGTACCACTGCATCTTTTACCTGGGCTTTTGTCATGGCAGGTCGATATGATTAAACAATTCAAGCATACAGTCGCGAAATCAGTGAACCTTCGAATATAACAGAAAAATTCAATATTGCTTACAAAAATTTTCTGCGTAATCCAGAAAGTACGGAGAAAATTATTTGACTTGAACAATAACCTGGCAGCTGCATAAATCAGGAAACCGATGCTTAAAATACATTTCAAAAAACGGCTGCATGCATTTGTATGGTATTGCAAAATTCCTCACCAGCGGTTCCTTCTACCCACAGAAACCAGTACATACACCAGCGCTCCTCCACCGATTCCGAACACGATCGGGTCCAGACCCAGCGGCAGATCAAGTCCTGAAAGTATCAATGTCAGCGAAACCGCCCCTCCGGTGATCATGGAGTAAAATGCCGCGATAGGATCAGGGCGTTTATGCACCAGGGCTGCCACCACAGGTACGAACATCCCTGCTACCATAAATGCATAGGAATGCAGCATCAACTCCAGGACATTTTCCATAGACATGGCCAGCAACAGTGCCGATGCACCGATAGCGAAGGTAATGAACTGGGAATAGCGCAAACTGTTGTGGTTGTTATGCTTTCGCAACACATCAGTAAGGATATTGCCCGAAGAAGCCATCATACAGCTGTCGGCCGTGGACATGATCGCAGAAAAATATGCTGAGATCACCAGTCCGAGCAATCCCACCGGCAACACACTTTTTAGCAGCAGCGGCAATCCCATTTCGGGGTCGATACTGGCAAGCGTGAAGCCGCTTATTACGCCTTGCTCGAGTGCCACACGGGCAAACATACCCAGCAATGAACCGATAAAAGCCATCAGGGGATATTCGAACAAACCTGCAATGAACCAGGCTTTCTTTGCCGTTCGGGTATCACGCGCGGCATAGATCCGCTGATAAAGTGTCATACCCACAAACCAGATGGGAATAATCGTGAATGCCCAGTTGACCAGCTGTTGCCAGCTGACATTATTCAGTTTCAGGAATGCAGGATCAAGCGTCTCCCTGATCGCCTCCATGCCGCCAATACTTGTATATGCAAAAGGCAAACCGATCAGCGTAAGACCTCCCATAAGTATGATCCACTGGATTGTATCGGTATAGATCACTGCCTTGATCCCGCCAAATACAGTATACACGACCGTGATTATTCCCATCACCAGTAATGCCTGGTCGAGGCTCAATCCCTGGAACGTTGAAGAAGCAAGCTTGGCGCCTGCAAGAATCTGTGAACTGGTAAATCCCAGGTAACCGATCGCTGAGATGATCCCTGCAATCAGCGCCACCCGCTTATCGAAAATATAGTCGAGGAACTGCGGAAAAGAGAAGAATTTTTTCTCCCGTGCAATGGAAGAAACCATCGGGATCAGAAAAACACCACTCATCCAGGCCCCGATAAGTCCTGTAAAAAGCAGCCAGCTCCCGGAAACACCCATCACAAAGCCCAGTCCGCCAAGACCGATTGAAAATCCTCCGCCCACATCGGTGGCAACCACGGAAAGTCCAATATGCAGACTGCTCAGCCTGCGGCCCCCAACATAATACTCATCGATGTCTTTGTTCTTCCTGAAAAAATAAAACCCTACCCCGAGGATAATGATGAGGTAGAGAATAATGATGAGTACATCTAAAACATGCATACAGATCTTCCTTAAGGAGCTTTATACCTGGATCCATCTCCATGGACCAATAATTTTTTATCCAGCAACGAATTCAACACACGCTGACCATGGTTGGCTGATAATCCCAGCCGCATGATGATTTCACCAAATTTCATTTGCCCGCTCTCTTCAAGCAACTTCAGCATTTTTCTTTCATAAGGATCAAGGTCCTTTTCTATTTTCTTTTGTTGACTCATAATAGGAAACGTCTATTTTTATTGTTCAGAGAAAGGATGGATGTCGTCATGTACCTCTTTCCCCTGCTCCAGGAGATTATGGCGGGCACAATTCTTCCAGCCCTTCTTCCCTCGGTTACAAAACACATTTCGGAGGAGGTGAAGCGGCATCTCCTTCACTTCGGTTTTGCCCAGGTAAACAGGGCACTCCTCTGCATATCCGCATCTCAAACCTAAATTCATCATATACTTAATTTACGCGCTTGTACAATACATTCATACTTTCAATACTTCCGGCAATATTGGTATTATTAATAAGTGTTCCTGAATAGGAATACCCGAGTTTCAGGAACGTTTTATTCATGGGGATTGAATTCAACCTGGCAATGGTATAAAGTGTAATGATCCCCTGCGTTTTCATCTCCTGCTCCATTGCACGAAGCAGATAGAAGGCGGTTCTCTTTCCCCGGGCTTCAGGCAATGTCGCAAAATCTGTCATCTCTGCATTCTTTGCAGTTGCGTCCATTTCAGCAGAGGAAAGGGCAATCAGCGCACCATGATCACGAACACCAAAATAGCGCAGGTTCTCACGCATGGATTTCCTGATGTAATTGGGATCATGAATCGGGAAAGGATAACTTTTGAATACCTTTCTATAGACAGATGCGATTTCATCAGTATCCTCCTCTTTGAGCACGGTAACCTCTGGTCCCTGCTCAACATGCGGATCATCTGAAGCCTCTTCAGTAGATGATACCGTTTCAGATGTCCCCTGATTATCTTTATTACCGGGCGTTTTCAGGATCTTACTGAATTCCTGCAAGGCGTTGGTCTCAATGCCAAGCAACCGGTCGGAATTCAGAAATTTTGACATAAAACATACCCCTTCCGTTCCCGAATAGAAACCGGGTATGTATGCCTCCATAATGAACCCGTCCGCATTGAATACGGGTGATGCCCATGCCGGGACCTTACAAAATATCTTGGAATAGGAACGTTCTCTTGCAAGGATATTCAGCAATGAAGTAATATTGCCCACATCCCGGTCATCCATCTTGATGAGGTAGATCCGCTTATTATGTTCGCCGTGTTGTATGGTTGAATTTGTTCCAATGATCTCTATTTTATCCTGCATTATCGTCTCTTCTTTGAATTCGTTCATTGTTCTCCGGCACCAGTGAAATCATGTCGCTTTCACTCTGCAACAATTTTTCTATGCCAATTGAATCTGATTCATCCCCTTCTCCCAATTCAAGGTCGAGGCTGCATTTATCACAATCCCGGTCACACATTTTTGGTTCGTAGGTATCAGGTTCCTTATATGACGTGATCACACCTTCATAATTTCTGAGTACAACGCGGTTCGTTGACCAGGAAATGATATAATTCGGCATTACCGGGATCTTACCGCCTCCACCTGGTGCATCGATGACATAGGTCGGCCGTGCAAATCCACTGGTATGTCCCACAAGACTTTCCATGATCTCTATTCCCTTCCCGATGGGTGTTCTGAAATGTGAAAGTCCTTCCGCAAGGTCGCATTGATAAAGATAATATGGCCGAACCCGATTTTCAACCAGCTTATGAAGCAACGATTTCATGATACGCGGACAATCGTTCACGTCAGCAAGCAAAACGGACTGGTTTCCAAGAGGAAATCCTCCATCTGCAAGCCGGGCAAGTGCTTCCTTTGAGGATGCAGTAATCTCCCTGGGATGATTAAAATGGGTATTGATCCAGACGGGTTGATATTTTTTAAGTATGCTGATCAACTCATCCGTTATCCGGTATGGAAGCACTACCGGCATCCTGGTCCCGATACGGATCACCTCTACATGTTCGATGCTGCTGATCTCAGAAAGCAGCCAGTCAATCATTTCATCAGAAAGCATGAACGGGTCTCCCCCGGAAAGTAACACATCGCGCACCTGTGGCGTCTTCCTGATATATTCGATTCCTTTACTTAACTGTTTTTTTGTTGGCACAAAATCAATATCTCCGACCTTGCGTTTGCGGGTACAGTGCCTGCAATACATAGAGCATATATTACTCACGTGGAACAATACACGATCGGGATACCGGTGGGTGATCCCTTCAACAGGGCTGTCATTTTCCTCGGAAAGCGGATCCGCGAGTTCTGATTTCAGTGTGATCAGCTCTTCCACACCTCCGAAAGATTGTCTGAACACCGGGTCGTTCCTGAAATTACTGGTATTAATTAATGAAAGATAATATGGCGTTATAGAGAGCGGAAACTTATCGAAAGTTCGCTCGAGATCTTTTCTTTCTTCCTCTTCAAAATGGATGCCGGTAAGCAGCTCAAACTGACTAAGTGATTTGATCGCATGTTTTAATTGCCATTTCCAATCCCTCCAGTTAGATAAACTCTTATCATTTTCAATCTTATTTGCAATTTCCTGCTGTGCCTCATTAAAGATCATTCAGTTCGTTTTTTGTTTCTGTGCGAACAAAATTAACAATA